>URWL01000287.1 GCA_900551465.1 uncultured Blautia sp.
CTCCTTGATAAACAGTTTTATTATTTTAACTGTCTACCTAGAAGGGAGCATATCAATTTGGCAGAGGGTTTTTGACTGTCTTTATCAGGATATAAAGCAGAATAACGGTTAATTTTCCGTAAAAAAATATTGAAGAAGAGGAAAAGCTTCTTCCTTTTTTCTGCATACAAATCCAATTTCTCTTTCAGGGAAAGTAAATCCCATGGAAACTTCTGAGAGACTTCCCTTTTCTAATTCTTTTTCTACGAACTGACGGACAACGCCGGCAATTCCAAGACCTGTTTCTGCAAACTGAATAAGGAGATCCATGGTACTGACCTCCAGTATATGGACTGGCTCCATGTTATGCTCTTTTAGGCGGGAATTTATGGTCTGTCGGGAAATGTTTTCTTCGTCAAGCATCATAAATACCGCATTATGAGATAAAGGCTCATCAGGATAAAGCTTCTGTTGGGCGGAA
Organism: uncultured Blautia sp.; assembly: GCA_900551465.1. GTDB lineage: Bacteria > Bacillota > Clostridia > Lachnospirales > Lachnospiraceae > Blautia_A. The sequence goes on from URWL01000287.1 coordinate 461, forward strand.
AGATACTGTGTAGCGGCCACAAAAGTATCATTTACTTTCATAATCGGTCGAAAACAGCAGCCATGGAGATTTCGGGGCTTGCCGATCAGCCCTAGATCAATCTTTTCTTCTTCAAGAAGCCGGAGAGTCTGGTAGGTATCCTGGCAGGAAATACTGATCCGTACCTGCGGATTTGCAGAGATGTAGGGCTTTAAATGGGACAGAAGTACATAGCGGCAAAGTGTGGTGCTGGTACCCAGTCTCAGGTGAGGCGTTTTTCGGGAACGGTTATGGATGATGGAATTCTCTCCTTCTGCAACAAGCTCAAAAGCTGCTTTGATCTTGTCGAAAAGGAGTTTTCCGTCGGCGGTCAGAAAAACACCTCTGGAACTTCTTTTAAAAAGCCGGGTATCAAGATTTGTTTCAAGTTTTTGTACTGCGCGGCTGACTGCAGGCTGGCTGATATACAGCTCTTTGGCAGCTAGAGAAATATTTCCGGTTTTTCCGACAGTATAGAAAATATGGTACAGAGATAGATTTTCTTTCAAGTTGAGTCTCCTTTATATTATAACTTATAAGCATAATAAATATGAATAATATATATTTGTATTATAACAGTGTCTGTGTTAAAATAACAACACAAAACATGAAATTAAAAATAAAAATATATTCGGAGGAAAAAACCATGGGAATGACAATGACACAGAAAATTCTGGCGGCACATGCCGGTTTAGATCATGTGGAAGCAGGTCAGCTGATTGAGGCAGATCTGGATCTGGTCCTTGGAAATGATATTACATCTCCGGTGGCAATCCATGAAATGGATAAAATGAAAGTGAACTCTGTATTCGATAGAGAAAAGATCGCTCTTGTAATGGATCATTTTATACCTAATAAGGATATTAAATCAGCAGAGCACTGTAAGTGTGTACGTGAATTTGCATGCCATCATGATATCACAAATTATTTTGATGTGGGAGAAATGGGAATTGAACATGCGCTGCTGCCTGAAAAAGGTCTGACAGTGGCAGGCGATGTGATCATTGGTGCAGATTCGCATACCTGTACCTATGGAGCTCTTGGAGCTTTTTCCACTGGAGTAGGAAGTACAGATATGGCAGCGGGAATGGTAACAGGAAAAGCCTGGTTTAAGGTTCCGGCAGCTATCAGATTTCATATTACCGGAAGACCCAAAAAATGGGTCAGCGGCAAAGATGTGATCCTGCATATCATAGGAATGATCGGCGTGGACGGAGCACTTTATAAATCGATGGAATTTGTAGGGGACGGAATCAGATATCTTTCTATGGATGACCGTTTTACTATTGCCAATATGGCCATTGAAGCCGGTGGAAAAAATGGAATCTTCCCGGTAGATGAGCAGACGGAAGCGTATATGAAGGCACATTCCAGACGGCCTTATAAGGTTTATGAGGCAGATGAAGATGCAGTCTATGATGAGGAATATACAATTGATCTCAGTACTTTAGAGCCAACCATTGCGTTTCCTCATCTTCCGGAAAATACAAAAACAATTTCAGAAATCAATGAAGATGTGATGATCGATCAGGTTGTGATAGGTTCTTGTACAAATGGAAGAATTGACGATCTTAGGACAGCAGCAGAGATACTGAAAGGGAATAAAGTGAAAAAAGGTGTTCGTTGTATTGTGATCCCGGCTACTCAGAAAATTTATCTTCAGGCTATGGAGGAGGGGCTTCTTAAAATTTTTATTGAGGCAGGAGCGGTTATCAGCACTCCTACATGTGGACCTTGTCTGGGCGGTTATATGGGTATTCTTGCAGCAGGAGAAAGGTGTATTTCAACAACGAACAGAAATTTCGTAGGGCGTATGGGACATGTAGATTCAGAAGTTTATCTGGCAAGCTCTGCAGTGGCTGCTGCCAGTGCGGTAACAGGCAGGATTTCTGCGCCGGAAGAGCTGGGATTATAAGGAGGAAAAAAGATGCAGGCAAAAGGCAGTGTGTTTAAATATGGAGACAATGTAGATACAGATGTGATCATTCCTGCCCGTTATCTGAATTCCTCAGATCCGGCAGAACTGGCGACTCATTGTATGGAAGATATTGACAAAGACTTTGTGAAAAATGTAAAAAAAGGTGATATTATTGTAGCGGACAAAAATTTTGGATGCGGTTCGTCCAGAGAACATGCTCCTATTGCCATAAAAGCAGCAGGAGTAAGCTGTGTCATCGCGGAAACTTTTGCAAGGATTTTTTACAGAAATGCGATCAATATCGGGCTTCCTATCATCGAATGCCCTGAGGCCAGCAAAGGAATTCAGGCCGGGGATGAGATCGAAGTGGATTTTGATTCAGGTATGATCTATGATCGTACCAGAGGAACAGAATATAAAGGTCAGGCTTTTCCGGAATTTATGCAGAAGATCATCCAGGCCGGCGGACTTGTAAATTATATAAATGAAAAGAACTGAATAAGTAAAAGTACGGCTGTCAGTCTAAAACAGACTGTCAGCCTTTTTTGTCGTATTCTGAGGGTATAATTTGACGAACGAAATTCGTTGACTTTTATGTGTTTTCGAACTAGAATTAAATCATCTTAACAAGCAGGTATATCCACCTGCAGCCACCTTCTTCAGAAGGCATATCGGGGAATTTTCCATATAAATAAAAAAGTAAGAAAGTCGTTCAGACATCAACAATGATTATCTGGATATATAAGCTATGCTGTTTTTTGGGAGGTTAAAGAAGTCTGACTTCTTTGGTCTTATATAAAAGGATACGCCGCTTTCTATCCTCTGACAGCGAGTCTTTAGAGTAAAGATACTCTTCTTTTTATCTTAAAAGTTATCAATCAAAAGTAAATTCAATTATTCAGTTCTGTTATATCCTGTTATGAGGGAAAGCGAGCGTGATCTATGAGAAATTGTATGCGGGGGAGAGCCCCGCCGGAAAAAAGCAAATAATCAATATTTGAAAGAGGATGGATAAATGAAAAAAGGCAGGTATCATTCAAAAATAATA
>URWL01000288.1 GCA_900551465.1 uncultured Blautia sp.
TATATTTTCTTTATTATAGCTCATTTTTCTCACGGGGAACAAGACCATATATAATAGAAAGGTTTCCATTCCGACACCGGAGCTCGTCAATAAATTCTTTTTCTTTTGCCATATTTCTTAGTTCCACCCGATAAGACAGTTCATACATAGTTCCCATATTCGTTGTCTTTACCCGTTCCAGATGTGAAAATTTTGTATAGGTCTGAAAAAGATCATCAAAAACTCCCATATAATTCAGATCCTCCGGGATGGTAATTCGAAGTTCTCTCTCCCTGGAAACAGGATTTCCAAACTGAAGTTTCTCCAGAACCAATATAAAAATCCCCGCTGTCATGGTAATCAGAACAGCAAGAGAAATAAATCCCATGCCGGATGCAAGCCCTACTGCCATTGCAAAAAAGATAAAGCCAATCTCCCTTGCTGTTCCGGGCGCACTGCGAAATCTTATAAGGCCAAAAGCTCCAAGAACGGCAACCGAAGTTCCCAGATTTCCGTTTACGATCAGAATGACCACGCTGACCAGAAGTGGAAGCACCGCCAGAACCACAGCAAAACTTCCAATATGGATTCCTGATTGTTTATAGATTATAGCGATCACCAGCCCAAGAATCAGAGCTGCTGCCATAGCTGTCAATACTGCTTCTATTGAAAATGTCCCTGCATGAAAAATACTGTTTAACATACCTTTGTCCTCCTTATCTCATTCCAGTTTTCCATTCTGTGAACCATCAGCTGCTCCACATCAAAGGAATTATGCTCTTTTTTGTAAATGTTTCCATATTTTGAAAAAGAAACCGGGTAAACAGACAACTCCGATAAAATTTCTGTAAACCAAAGAGGAGCTGCACCCATAATTTTACTTTCCATTAAATAATATCCTTCTGGCAGAAGCATTTCGCCTGCATCTCCGTTTTCCAGTCCCATTGCCACATGCCGGCTTCGTATGTTCTGATCAAAAGTCACCCGAAAGGATGCATCCTGTTTTCCAAAAAGCGCGATCCTGTCATACGCCAAATATAAACCTTTCACCAGAGGATATCTCTGTAAAAAGAAGTCAATTTCGTGAAGGATCTGACTGTCCTGTTCTGGCCGGATTCCGTGTTCTATGTAATCATAAGCTTCTCTTAAAGTAAGCTGGATTCTTCTTTTATTAACAACTTTTCTATATTTTTTCTTGATTTCCAGAAAAACTTTTGACTCCAACGTAGGAATCCCATAGCTTCTCAGTCTGAGTTTTTCTTTGTAAACCGGATGCTCGATAGACCGGCGTATCAGATAGGAATCCCTGGTGTCATAATAAATGTTGCATATTGTGTGAAGTCCATATTCATCTTCCTGCATATAAGGTGCCAGCCGTTTTCTCAGTTCCAGATATACCGGTTCCGGCATCAGATATTTTTTTTCATAACGGTTAAAAACTGATTGTGCCATACGCTCTCCCTCCTAATGCTCCAGATCCTGTTTCATTTCCAGAGATGTTCCATCGCTGATCACTGTGATATTTCCGTCTTTCGTCTCAAAAACATGGGTGTTATACTTCTTTAACAATTCAATGGTCTGGGAATCTGCAGGATTCTTATTGGAAGAACAGATTACTGCATACTCTGGAGCAACTGCTTCAAACAGATCCTGTAGTGCGGTATTATACACGCCATGATGAGGAACCTTCAAAAAATCGCATTTCTCTGCCCGTCCGTCCTTCAGCCACTGCCGGATCCTCTGTTTTTCTGCATCTCCGGTAAACAGAAGCCTGTTTTTTCCATGAGTAATCGTAGTAATAATTGAAAAATTATTATCTACTTCCGCTTCTCCATCTTTGATCTCACAGGATGCAGGCGGCTCTACAAACACTTTTGCACTGCCCAATTCAAACTCTTCTGCCTTTTTCAAACGTTCTGCCCTCATGCCCTTTTCCTCCAGAGCGATCATAAAATCCTGATATTCCGTGGAGATTCCCTCGTAATCCGGAACCAGAACTCTTCCTACATCCATGGATTCTATCAGTGTATCTGCTCCTCCAACATGATCCTGGTCAAAATGTGTGATCAGAAGCGTATCCACCTGAGAGATTCCCTGGTTTTTCAAATAAAGTACAAGCTCCTCTCCATCTTCCTCTTCCCCTGTATCGATCACCATGGTATTTTCTTCTGTCTGTATGGCAATGGCATCTGCCTTCCCGACCTTCAAAAGAGTTACCTTTAAAGGCTCCGTCTGTGCTGCTCCCTGTACGGTACGGTCTCCCTGCCCCGCCAGAATACTTCCGAGCATCCCCAGAAGGACCATTGCTGCTGTTATTTTGTTTTTCTTTATCATAAAAAAACACCTCCTTTACAAGTACAATGCAAAAGAAGTGTTTTTTATCGCATATTATTTAAAATTTTTTATTTTATTCTGCATATCGTTTCAGAATACCAAGCATTACCTGAACAGCCGTATCCATTCCCTCTGCAGTAATGTGCTCATAAGGACCATGGAAAGCATAACCGCCTGTTCCAAGATTCGGACATGGCAGCCCCCGGAAGCTGAGCTGGGAACCATCTGTACCGCCGCGGATAGGAGCAACATCCGGCTCCATTCCCAGTTCACGGATTGCCTCCTTGGCATGATCTACCAGATGCATGCACGGTTCTATTTTTTCGATCATATTCCGGTACTGCTCTGTAATCTTCAAAGTGACGGTTCCTTCTCCGTATTTCTCGTTCATCATCTTTGTAATATGCTCCATGGTTTTCTCTCTTGCCTCAAAGCAGGCTGCACTGTGATCCCGAATGATATACACAAGTCTTGCCTGCTCCACGGTTCCCTGCATCTCGCAGAGATGGAAAAATCCCTCATACAGTTCTGTATGAGCCGGAGTTTCCAGCGACGGCAGCATGCTGTTGATCTCCATAGCAACAAGTGCCGCATTGACCATGGTGTTCTTCGCCTCTCCCGGATGAATGTTAAACCCTCGGATCTCAAGAACCGCTTCGCTGGCATTAAAGTTTTCATATACGATTTCATTTTCACGACCGCCGTCTGCCGTATAGGCATACTGCGCACCAAGTCCCGGAATATCCAGCTTTCCGGCTCCGCTTCCCACTTCCTCATCTGGTGTAAAGGCAATGCATACCTTTCCATGAGCCATGTTCTCTTTAAGAAGCTCCTCCGCAACAGTCATAATTTCCGCTACACCGGCTTTGTCGTCTGCCCCCAAAAGAGTGGTTCCGTCTGTAGTGATCAGTGTTCTGCCTTTCAACTCTTTCAGATGTGGGAATTTTTTTACAGAAAGAATCTTTCCGCTGTTTCCCAGAGGCAGATCCTCTCCATTGTAATTTTCATGGATCTGTGGATTCACATTTTCCCCGCAGAAATCCGGCGCGGTATCCAGATGAGCGATAAAGCCGATGGCCGGTCTGTCCTCATATCCCGAGGTGGCAGGTATCTCACCATATAC
>URWL01000289.1 GCA_900551465.1 uncultured Blautia sp.
GAAGAGTATGATTATACCCGGTATACAGCTGCAGATGTAAAGACAGCCCTGGAACACGAAACATGCTCTATTGAAGATTTCAAAGCCCTGCTTTCTCCTGCGGCAGAACCGTTTCTGGAAAAAATGGCACAGAAAGCCAGCAGAGAGACCAGCAGACATTTTGGAAATACCGTATATTTTTTCACTCCTTTATATATTGCGAACTATTGTGAAAATTACTGCGTTTACTGTGGCTTTAACTGCTACAACCATATCAGCCGGATGAAACTTTCTATGGAACAGATTGAAAAAGAGATGCAGGTAATCGCAGACAGCGGAATGGAAGAAATTTTGATCCTGACAGGAGAAAGCCGGAGTCAGAGTGATGTGGAATATATCGGTGAGGCCTGCAGACTGGCACGGAAATATTTCCGCATGGTAGGACTGGAAATTTATCCGGTAAATACAGAGGAATATGCATATCTTCATAAGTGCGGTGCAGATTATGTGACGGTTTTTCAGGAAACCTATGATGCGGATAAATATGAAACTCTTCATCTGATGGGGCATAAACGAGTATGGCCGTATCGGTTTGATGCACAGGAGAGAGCCCTGAGAGGAGGCATGAGAGGCGTGGCGTTTTCTGCCCTTCTGGGTCTTTCGGATTTTCGGAAGGATGCACTGGCAACCGGACTGCATGCATATTTTCTTCAGAGGAAATATCCTCATGCAGAAATGTCTCTTTCCTGTCCAAGACTTCGTCCGATTATTAATAATGATAAGATCAATCCTCTTGATGTCCATGAAAAACAGCTTTGCCAGATCATCTGTGCCTATCGTATCTTTTTGCCCTTTGCAGGGATCACCGTATCCTCCAGAGAAAGTGCACAGTTTCGTAACGGCATCGTAAAAATAGCAGCTACAAAAGTTTCTGCAGGTGTTTCTACCGGCATTGGGGATCATGAAAAAAAGTACAGCGGAAAAGATTCTCAGGAGGTCTCAGGAGACGAGCAGTTTGAGATTGATGACAGCAGAAGTCTGGATGACATGTACCAGGATATTGAAGAGGAAGGCCTTCAGCCGGTGCTGAATGATTATGTTTATGTATAAGAATGCTGGAGAAAGGCACGGAAGGATATGAAAAAAAGAACAGAGATCATAAATGGTTCTGATATCCTGTCCGTAACAAACAGAAAGCTGTGCAGAGAAAAGTTTCTTGATCGTATAGAGAAGATCGCAGAAGCCCATCCGGCCGGAATTATCCTCAGAGAAAAGGATCTTTCGGAAGAAGAATACAGAAACCTTGCAGAGCAGGTATTGAAAATCTGCCGGAAACAGGAAACGAGATGTATCCTTCACAGTTTTTTTGATACAGCTCTTAAGCTGGAATGCGATGCAATTCATCTTCCGCTTTCGATACTTATGAATATGGATCCGGAAAAGCGAAAGCAGTTTCGGATTATGGGTGCGTCCTGTCATTCAGGAGAGGATGCAGTTCTGGCGGAGAAGATGGGCTGTACCTATATTACAGTCGGACATATTTTTGAAACGGACTGCAAAAAAGGACTGCCGGGGAGAGGTCTGGAGTTTCTGGAGCAGGTATGTCAGAAAGTTTCTGTTCCGGTTTACGCCATAGGGGGGATTACCGGAACTGCTATGGAAAAAATACGGCGTACAGGAGCGGCAGGAGCCTGTGTGATGAGTGGACTTATGACCTGTGAAGATCCGAAAGAATATCTGGAAGGATTCAAGGAGTGAACAGATGAAATTTAAAAAGGAAATGCTGCTGCTTTATGCAGTGACTGACAGGAAATGGACGGGAGAAAAAACTTTATATCAACAGGTAGAGGAAGCGTTAAAAGGCGGCGCAACGTTGATACAGCTTCGCGAAAAAAATATGTCGCAGGAGGAATTTCTCAAAGAAGCCAGGGAGATAACGGAGCTTTGCCATAGGTATGGAACAGCTCTGATCATTAATGACAATGTGGAGGTGGCTTTAAAAAGCGGTGCAGACGGAGTGCATGTAGGTATAGAAGATACTCCGGTAGAAGAGATACGAAAAATGACTCCCGGAGATTTTATCATAGGAGCTACTGCAAAAACAACAGAACAGGCACAGAGAGCTGAAAAAGAAGGGGCTGATTATATTGGGGTGGGAGCGGTATTTCCTTCTCCTACCAAGAAAAATGCTATCCGTATTACGCTGGAGCTGCTGAAAAAAATATGCAGCTCTGTCAGAATCCCGGCAGTAGCTATAGGTGGGATCACATATGAAAATGCAGGCACCCTTAGGGGCGGCAGAATGGCAGGAGTGGCTGTGGTATCTGCAGTGTTTGGAGCTGCTGATATCAAAAAAGAAACAGCCAGATTAAAGAAAAAAATTCAGGAGACAGTGTACTTATGAAACGTCCTACAGTTTTAACCATTGCAGGAAGCGATTCCAGCGGGGGAGCGGGAATACAGGCAGATATTAAAACTATGATCATGAACGGAGTCTATGCCATGAGCGCAGTAACGGCACTGACTGCTCAGAATACCATGGGTGTAAGAGCAGTTATGGAGGTTGCTCCGGAATTTTTAGAACAGCAGCTGGACGCAGTTTTTGAGGATATTTATCCGGATGCTGTAAAAATAGGTATGGTTTCATCCGGACCGCTGGTCCGTGTGATTGCAGACAAGCTTCGTTATTATGGAGCAAAAAAAATAGTAGTGGATCCTGTGATGGTGTCCACCAGCGGTTCAGTTCTTATGCAGGAAGAAGCACGGACGATTATGGAAGATCAGCTGTTTCCCATGGCCTCAGTGATCACACCCAATATTCCTGAGGCAGAGGTGCTTACCGGAAGAAAAATAAGAAGCAAAGAAGATATGGAGGCGGCAGCCTTATATCTGGGAATCCGTGGCATCCGGGCAGTACTTTTAAAAGGGGGACACAGTGTCAGCGATGCAGATGATCTTCTTTATGGCAACGGCCGGCTTACCTGGTTTCCTGGAAGGAGGATCCAGAATCCCAATACGCACGGAACAGGATGTACGCTGTCTTCTGCGATCGCATCTTTTCTTGCAAAAGGAATGGATGTAGAAGAGTCGGTGAAAGAAGCCAAGGAGTATATTTCCGGGGCGCTTGAAGCAGGGCTTGATATTGGAAAAGGAAACGGACCTCTGGATCATGGATATCGGATAAGCTATAAAAAAGCAGAAAGGGAAAATATATGAGAGAATATACAACACAGATGGATGCGGCAAGGCGCGGCATCATTACACCGGAAATGAAGATTGTGGCAGAAAAGGAATATCGTACAGAGGAGGAAATCCGTGACCTTGTGGCAAAAGGACAGGCAGTGATCTGTGCAAACAGGCTTCATACCTGCATTGATCCCAATGGAGTGGGCTCTATGCTGCGTACTAAGATCAATGTGAATCTTGGAGTATCCAGAGACTGTAAGGATTACGATGT
>URWL01000290.1 GCA_900551465.1 uncultured Blautia sp.
CCTGTTGGGCTGAATGTAATCTCATATACTGCCATTTCTGTTTCCTCCTTATTATGTGTGTATCTGCACCTGAAGGCATACCCCTGAGTAGTTCCTCCTTTTGTGCATGTTTTCTATACAGTATACTCTAACGACCTGTATCTTTCAAATCTTTCATCCTGTCTATTTCTGTACTTTTGTAAAAACCTGGGCGCAAGTTTCCAAATAGCTCTTGACAGAGCACCCTAAACAGTGTACTTTTTACAGTGAAATGAAAAAATCAAATGATGAGGTGTGAACACATGCAGAATTTAAAACCGATCAAAGAAGGTAAGGTACGTGAGATCTACGACAACGGCGACAGCCTGATTATGGTTGCTACTGACCGCATCAGCTGCTTCGACGTGATCCTGAACAACGAAGTTACCAAAAAAGGTACTGTACTGACACAGATGTCCAAATTCTGGTTTGACATGACAGAGGATATTTTGCCAAATCATATGATCTCTGTAGATGTAAAAGACATGCCGGAATTTTTCCAGCAGGAAAAATATGACGGAAAATCCATGATGTGCCGTAAACTGAACATGCTTCCTATCGAATGCATTGTCCGCGGCTACATTACAGGAAGCGGATGGGCAAGCTATCAGGAAAACGGAACTGTCTGCGGCATCAAACTGCCAGAGGGACTGAAAGAATCTGATAAACTCCCTGAGCCTATCTACACACCATCTACAAAGGCTGAAATCGGAGATCATGATGAAAATATCTCCTTTGAACAGAGCATTGACCACCTGGAGAAATTCTATCCGGGAAGAGGACGTGAACTGGCAGAAAAACTTCGTGACAACACCATTGCCCTGTACAAAAAATGTGCTGAATATGCACTGAGCAAGGGAATCATCATTGCAGATACAAAATTTGAATTTGGTCTTGATGAGGATGGAAACATGGTGATCGGCGATGAAATGCTGACACCGGACAGCTCCCGTTTCTGGCCTGCTGACGGCTATGAAGCAGGACACGGACAGCCTTCCTTTGACAAACAGTTTGCCCGCGACTGGCTGAAAGAAAATAAAGGTCATGACTGGACACTTCCTCAGGAAATCGTGGACAAGACCATTGACAAATACCTTCAGGCATACAAAATGCTGACAGGTGAAGATCTGAAATAAATTTCACCAGCATAAAAAGAACACTGGAAGGATGCTCTTTTCCGGACATCCTTTCCGTGTTCTTTTTTAGTTTCTGAATATTTCCTGTGCTTCTGCAGTGTTATTCAGATATTCCCCTTTCCCAGTTCCCAGAAAGCAACTGCACTTGCCGCTGCCACATTCAGGGAATCAACTCCATGGGACATAGGAATCTTTACTGTATAGTCGCAGTCTGCAATAGTCTGTGCTGCAAGTCCGTCTCCTTCTGTTCCAAGGATTACCGCCAGTTTCTCTTCCTCCAGCAGTTCCGGTGCGTCAATTCCCACAGAATCATCACAAAGAGCCATCGCCGCAGTTTTAAATCCCAGATCCCGAAGAATTTCCATTCCTTTTTCCGGCCAGGATATTTTTTTATCAAAAAAAGTCCAGGGAATCTGAAAAACCGTTCCCATGCTAACTCTTGCAGCCCTTCTGTATAAAGGATCGCTGCAGCCCGGTGTAAGCAGTACCGCATCCATATGAAGAGCTGCCGCTGACCTGAAAATTGCTCCTACATTCGTTGGATTAACTACATTTTCCAGTATAGCGATCCGTCTGGCATTTTTGCAGACTTCTTTCACAGAAGGAAGGCTCTTTCTCTTCATAAGGCAGAGAATCCCTCTTGTCAGAGCATATCCTGTCAGCTTTGTAAGCACCTCATATTCCGCTGTATAAACCGGGAGTTCAGGAAATCTGCTCAAAAGCTCAGAAGCCTCTCCCTTCAGATCTCTGTGCTCCACCAGAAAAGATACCGGCTCATAGCCCGCATTCAAGGCTCTTTTTATAACCTTTGGACTTTCTCCTATAAATAATCCCGGCTTTGGTTCATAATATCTCAGAAGCTGCAGTTCTGAAACTCTTGCATAAGCATCCAGCTCCGGGGCATTAAAATCTGTAATTTCTATCCAGTTGTTCATGTTTACTCCTGACTTATTTCTTTTTGATCCTCAGCGTACGCAGATATGCTTTCTGCTCCGGCGTGATCCGATAGCTTTCACAGGCTTTCTGGATCGTCTTGTTATGAGTCCATACATCCAGTTTCTGCTTTTCTATATAGGGAAGAATTGTTTCATATTGTTTTGCAAGGGCAGTGGCAAAATACCAGGCGATCATCATATTCACATAATACTCTTCCGACCGTATCTCCGATACCATCCGAGGATATTCTTCCCTGAAATCCTCATCCAAATAATGCTGCATCAGCATTCCGATCCCATACCGAACTGTATAAACATGATCTGACACGATCCAGCGCCGGACAGATTCCAGCAGCTTCTCTTTGTGCTTTTTAAACACCTTGGGCGACGTCATGTCACAGGTTGCCCAGTTATTTATATATGGAAGGAATTTTTCCAGTTCTTCCACACACTTTTCATACTCCTTTATCTGTTGGATCAGAAATCCATGGACATTATTCTCCTCATAATATTGATGAGGAAGATCATCCAGAAATTCCCGAATCTCAGGATCCTTTGCCAGTTCTTTTACATATTTGCGGAGCTCCGGAACCCGTACTCCTATTACAGTATCCTTATCTACATCCGGCATCAGTCGGGAATGAAAATCTCTGTAAGAAAGATCCTGCATAAAAAAAAGATCTTCTCTTATTCTTTCGGTAATGTGTTTCCCCATAGCTTTCTCCCTTTTTCTTTATGAAATACCATTATTTTATCATTTTCTCCTGCAGAATCAATACCCTTGCCGAAACATATCTTTATATTTCAAGTACAAACCATACTGCTTTCCTGCTGAATAAAAAAGCAGGTACAAATGCAGAAACGGTCTTGTCCTGCTTCCATACCTGTTTTTCACATTTTTCGTTTTAATTTATTTTATGTTTGTCCGCTTTAAAAAAGCTTTTTGTTTCTTTGACCACTATGCCGCTCAGTGCAAACATAGCGACCATATTCGGAAGGGCCATCAGTCCGTTAAAAATATCCGCAATAGTCCATACCGCACTCACCGTCATATATGGTCCGATAAATACTGCAAGAATATAGATCCATCGGTAAGTAAGAATCGTCCTCTTATTTCCCTTTGTCAGATATTCCAGACATCTTTCACTGTAATAGTCCCATCCAAGAATCGTGGTAAATGCAAAGAAAACCAGACAGATCATAAGTACAAAGGAAGAAATCTGCGGCGGGATCGGAAGTCCGTGCTGGAATGCGTAGGTAGTTACCTGCACACCTTCGATTCCTTCTACCTGCCATGCCCCTGTAAGTACAATGGAAAGCCCTGTAAGTGTGCAGATCACAATAG
>URWL01000291.1 GCA_900551465.1 uncultured Blautia sp.
ATAACACCTCTTCTATCCTATAAAAAATTTGCAGGAAATCGCTCTATCGTAGAACGATTAAGAGATTATGAATATTAAAGTAATGAATCTGGATACTGCACTAAGTTATAAAAAGTATATTCCATATTGGGCATGATTTAAGTTTCGCTAAGTTTCACTGAGTTCTGATTTTACAGAGCGCCATTGTTTCTTAGGCTCATATTTTCCACATCCGTCACAAGTCTGCGGCCAGTTGATTTTCCACTCAAAATACTCATCTCTGGTAATCTCACCGGATTTCAGTTCTTCTTTTCTGAGAACCCATTCTTTCATAAAATCATTGAGAACTCCATAATTGAACCACATACCAACAGGTGGATGAGCAGGCCAGTTGTCAGAGTTATGGTAACGGACTGCGGTATCTTCGCTGGAATTGCATTTCTCTCCGGGATAAGTTTCTAACTGAAAGAGATTGATAGCTGCCGGATTAAATTCATCAATCCAGAACAGGATTTCCATAAGTTCAGAAGCATCCATAGTAGTAGGTTCATGCAGTGCCAGTGGATTTACGTCCAGAATCTTAGCCATTTCAGTTACCAGATCTTTACGGGGAACCCTGTAATTCGTTTCGTATTGGGCAAGGCGGTTCGCACCTTTATCGCCCCAGCCGAGGGCAGCTCCAAGTTCTGCCTGTGTCATATTCCGGAATGTCCGGATTTTTTTTATTTTATCACCGATTGTCATACCAAATTTCCAACTTTCTTTTTGATAAATCCATTTTACTACCAAAAACAAGGAATGTAAACAGAAAGATTCGCATTGAAGCGAACAAAACGCTTGACATTCGCGTTAAAGCGAATTAAAATGGCAGTACGATAAGGTTCGCATTAAAGCGAAATAAAAGAAGTAAATGTAAACTTTTTATGAATTTTTCAAAAAAGGGTGTCAAAAGTGCCTCTGTAACGCCTTATTAGTGAGAGGATTTTTTTGAAGCGAACAACATTTTAGTGTTTCCAGGCTGTAATAAGTGAAAGGATATTCAAAAAACTCTCTTTTGTACCTTGAAAACTGCATGAGCTGTATAATCTGATTCCACAGATGCCATAACCCTGTAAATGATTTTACTGGCGAGCGTCGAAGATACTCCGGAAACGGCTGGTAAGTTTGCGAAGAAGCTGCCAGCATTCAGAAATATTCTGATAGAGGTTGGACGTAACGCTGACAACAGATTATACGAATGGAAGCCAACACGCCGAACAGAATATGCAATGCCATAGTAATAGATAAAATTTGAGAACAAAATGCGAAAGGTAAGGTGATGTGATTGAGAAAATTGTAGGTATAGGACGACTTATATAAAGAATATGTTGGAAAAGAGGTGAGCATCATGGTGAATCAGTCAGTAATAGATTCCAGTGTTAATCTGGAGCAGTTAAAGGACATTGAAGATTTAATTCCTGATATGGATAAAGTTATTTCTGAAAAAGTGGAAACTTTTCTGGATAAATCTGGCGATCAGCCGTATGCTCACATGAATGAAGGGTATGTGGTAGTCGTGGAAATGACAGGAGAAATGGATGCTACAGATGCGATCAGTGATTATCTAAGAAAAAGAACGGAGTTGATGTATTAGATGCAAGTCTTGAAAAAATATCTTGCGAAGCTACAGATGTTATGTTAATGTGAAGTCAGGGAAAATGAACGTGATACATGGTTTCTGACTTCAAATTCAATGGAATAAGTAAGTTAGGAGCGATGTAAAATGGAACAGATGCAAATGAATATGCCAGATATGTACGATGCTGCATTGTATCTTCGGTTATCGAAAGATGATATGGAAGAGGGCGGTGCGAAGTCAGAGAGCAACAGCATTGCAAATCAGAGAGAGTTACTTCGGAGCTTTGTAAAAAGCCAGCCGGATATTCAGATCTTTGATATATATGTGGATGACGGATACTCAGGAGGAAATTTTGACCGACCTGAGTTTAAACGAATGACAAGTGATATAGAAGCTGGAAAAGTAAACTGTGTGATTGTAAAAGACTTATCCAGATTCGGAAGAGAATATATAGAAGCCGGGCGATGGATCGAAAAGACCTACCCGGCTTTAAATGTGCGTTTTATTTCAGTTACAGACCAGTTTGACAGTAAAACAGCAGATTTTTCAGAGAAGTCATTTGTAGTTCCAATCAAAAATTTTGTAAATGAAAGTTATTGCCGGGACATTTCCGGTAAAGTGCGAAGCCACCAGAAAATCAAACGTGAAAAAGGTGAATTTATTGGAGCATTTGCCCCGTATGGTTACTGCAAAGATCCGGAGAATAAGAACTGTCTGGTGATTGATTCTTATGCAGCGGATATTGTAAGAAAAATATTTTCATGGAAAATTGATGGGTTCAGTCTTGGAGCAATCGCAGAAAAACTGAATGTACGTCATGTGCAGTCGCCAAAAGAATATAAAAAGGCAAATGGTGAAAATTACAATTCCGGATTCCGTAGTTCAGATACACCGAAATGGTCGGCAGTGCAGATCAAAAGGATTCTGACCAATGAAGTCTATATTGGAAACATGGTACAGGGCAAGCAGGAACGAATCAGCTATAAAGTAAAGCAACGCCTGGATAAGCCAGAATCAGAGTGGGTGAAAGTAGAAAATACGCATCCGGCAATTATCAGGCAGAATGATTTTGATGTGGTTCAGAAGCTGCTTCAATATGATGGCAGGGCATCGAAAACATCGGACAGTGCAAACTTTTTTTCAGGTTTTGTATTTTGCGGAGATTGCCATACACCGATGATACGCAGGGTAAATCAGTATAAGGGAAAGAAAAAAGCCTTTTATATTTGCCAGACAAAAAATAAAGGTGGAGATTGCACCAGACACAGCATTCCGGAAGAGGTGCTGAAAAGGATTGTATTGAAAGAGATTCAGGCATATACGGCACTTTTCGTAGACTATCAGATGATTATGGAAGAACTTTGTGAAATGAAAGTCAGTTACGATCAGGTAATCGGTTATGATACGCAGATTAGTAGGTTGCAGGAAGAATATAACCGTTATTACAGCCTGAAAGCGTCTTTAAGTGATGACTTGAAAGAGGGACTGATCAGTAAAGAGGAGTTCGATGATTTTCGGGAAAATTACGGAAGAAAATGTGAAGAACTGGAGCAGATGATTGAAAATCAGAAAAAGCTGGTGAAGCAAATGTTTGAGGATGGAGTGTCTGCAACTGTTCAGTTGGAGGACTGGAAGAAATCACTGGAAATCAAAGAACTGGATCGCACATTGCTGGCACTGACCGTAGATAAAATTTATATTTATGAAAATAAGCAAATTAAAATTCACATCCGTTATCAGGATATGATTGAGAAAATGAAAGTCATAAGACGGTTTTATGCGGAACACCGGACAG
>URWL01000292.1 GCA_900551465.1 uncultured Blautia sp.
CTGTGAAAAGGAAAATTCGAGCATATACTCAGTCGGAAGAACCACAGGATGTAGAAGCAGGATATTATTTAAGAATTAAAAAAGGAAAAGAGGTGGAAATCCAAAAACAGGATAATATTCCGGGGTTTCATCAAATTCTGAAGAAACCGTTTGATTTTTTTAATGTCAGTGGCTGTCAGCATACAAAACATCCAGAATATCTGGATAAATATAAACGATATTATACTCGGGCGGAAGTGGGAAAAATGATTCATGAAGTTTTTTTCTCAAACTATCTTGAAAGCAATTATTATGTAGATATTAGTGATATAAAGATTAAAGACGAAATATTAAAAAACTGTATTATTATATCAAAAGATACTATTTTTGCATGGGTTAAAGTAGGGATTGATCAAGGATTTTTTAGGATACTTGAAAAGGTATCGCTTGATTTGATAAAAAATGCAGTTGTAAATGGATATAGAGAAAGAGCTTTATGGCAGTTGAATCTGCGTTGGTCGTTTGAAAATTATTTTTTGAAAGGAGAAGATGAGATGGCGGAGAGAAAACGAGAACTGGTGTCTAGTGTAAAAAGAAAAGTTTTTGAAGAAAAAGATATCTGGTTTGAAAATGATGAAGAATATTACTATGCAGTGGGACAGATGGCGGCATATTTGATTTCTTTAAGTAAATCAAAAAACAAAAAGGAGGCTTTGATCAATCCAATTTTAAATGCGAAAAAAGATGAAGTTCTTAAGATGAAACTCGTGCAGTTGTATAAAAAATACAATCATGCAATTCCGTTCGGGATGAAACGTGTGAATCGTTTGTTAGCAATGATAGAAGAGTATGTTCCAAGTGGAAATGTAAGTCAGGACATGGTCATTTTTGGGTATGTCAGTGATAATATTATCTATATGAAGGAGGAAAAATAGTTATGAATAAGAGAGTGTATGGCGTGTTGGGAATTTCATCGCTTATGGCAAACTGGAATGCGGATTTCTCTGGATTTCCGAAGACAACGAGCGACGGGGATGTATTTGGAAGTGATAAGGCATTAAAATATCCAATGAAAAAAATGTGGGATAACGAAGGGAAAAAGGTTTTATATATCAAGTCTATGAAATTATCAGAACCAAGTAAGAAGGGAGAGATATCACTCATTCCGAAATCTTTAAGAGAGCGGTATGAATTTTTGTACGGAGCAAGTGATTTGAAAGATGTAACTGTTGTCTTGAAAAATTTAATGAATTGTGTAGATGTGAAGAATTTTGGGGCAACTTTTGCGGAGGCAGGAAGTAATATTTCTATTACAGGGGCGGTTCAGATTGGACAGGGATTTAATAAGTATGAGGGGACGAATGCGGAAGAACAGCAGATTTTATCTCCATTTAGAAATGAGGAAGATGATAAAAATTCTACGCTCGGAACCAAAATTGTAAGTAATGAAGCTCATTATTTTTATCCATTTGTGATCAATCCGATGACATATAAAGAATTAGTAGAATTAGGAGTTACGGAAGGATATACGGAAGAGGATTATCAGAACTTTAAACGCACAGCGATTGTATCTGCAACATCATTTGCGACGAATTCAAAAGTAGGATGTGAAAATGAATTTGCCTTTTTTGTAGAAACGAAAGTTGATACATATTTGCCTAATTTATCTGAATATATCCGTTTTGAAAAAGGAACAGAAAAAAATGTGATAAAAATAGAATGTACAGGTCTGCTTGAAGAATTGAGAGAACAGATTGATTGTATTGAGGTATATTATAATCCCTATACCACTGTCTTGGAAGGAGTATCCGCCAATATAAAGTTATATGATATTCGTACGCAAAAAGAGGTGTAATGAATGGAGATACTTAGATTTAGTTTAAGTGGGAAAAGTGCCTTTTTTAAGAAACCGGATGTGAATACATATTATTATTTTACGTATGGGAATATTCATAAAGTAGCATTACTGGGAATTTTCGGTGCTATATTAGGGTATGGTGGGTATACCCAGATGAAAGGATTTGAACGGGAGAAAAAGCAGCATGAGTTAACGGAATCCTATCCGGAATTTTATGAAAAATTGAGGACTCTACAACTTTCCATCTTGCCGAAGAAGGAAAACGGCTGTATTTCAAAAAAGGTTCAGATATTTAATAATTCGGTTGGGTATGCATCGAAAGAACAGGGGGGGAATCTGGTTGTAAAAGAGCAGTGGCTGGAAAATCCGGAGTGGGAAATATGTCTTTTAATAAATTCAGAAGAGGCTAAAAGAATCAAAGAAGCAATATGTGGAAGAAAATGTATCTATTATCCCTATCTTGGGAAAAATGATCATCCGGCCAGTATTGATGAGATCATCGTAGAAGAGGCAAGAAGGTGTGAATTTGATATAGGGAGACTGGATTGTTTCTCTCCAGAAGAATTTATTACTATAGCAGACTTAGATTTTGATGAAAAAGAAGAACTGGATTTATTTGGATCGTTCCAATATAAAGAGGCTCTTCCGTATGAACTAGATGGTCTTACCAATCTTTATCAGTTGAAAAATTTTTTATACACAGATGAGGTAGTGAATGTGAAAAATAAAGAAGTCTATGAACTGAGTGATGGTAAGAAAATTCTCTTTTATTGAAAATAAAAACATATAAAGAATGACAGAGAAAGAAGACCTGAATAATTGATACGGGTCTTCTTTTTGCAAAAAGGAGAAGATGGAGTGGAAGATATATATAAATTTATAAAAGAAATAGATAAGTATCAGGCACATATTGTAGAGGATGAAGACAAAAAGATTGTCAGGCGAGAGTTATTAACAGAACATATCGATTGTACAGTGAAATATTTTGAGATATTATCAGAAGAAAAGCAATTAGATAAGACAATCGATAAATTTGTGAAGGTGATGTTTGGGAAACTTTCGGAAGAAGGAAAAATTTTTTTATGGGAAATGATAAGAGGAATTCCAGTGTTTCATGATGTGGGGAAAATAAATCCAGATTTTCAAAGGCAGGCGATGAAGAATGAAAAGATTACAGAAGATAATATGTTCTATCATATTGGGAAAAGACATTCTTTAATATCAGCGGTTATGTATATTGATTATTATATCCAGGAATTAAAAAAGAAAGTAAAAGAAAGAGAAGATAAAGAAAAACTACGTCCGCTTATTATTTGTCATGCTTATATAATTGCGCAGCATCATAGTGATCTTAAAGATCTTCAAGAATTTGTAGTTTCGCTTATAAAAAAGGAAGGGAAGGATGTAATAGATATATTTTTGGAAGGTAAATGCGAATCTTATCTAAGACCATTCAAATTAACGGGGAAGGTATTGGTGAATATTAAAAGGTGTTCAGATGAAGTTAAGAGAAGCCGAGAGGAAAATATAGCGCTGT
>URWL01000293.1 GCA_900551465.1 uncultured Blautia sp.
ACTTACAATACAGGCTCCCACCTGGGAATTCGGATCTTTTGAGCGCATTCCGGAGAGCATTGCCACCCCCATAAAATACTCATCCCAGGAAATATAATCCTTTCTTTTTTCATCACCCATTATAAACCCCTCCCGGTATACTGTTTTTGATTACTCTGTTTCTATCTGGCTGATCCTGCGGATATGTCTCTCATCATTGGAAAACGGGGTATTCAGGAAAGTATCCACGATTTTCAGTGCAAGTCCTGCTCCTACTACTCTTCCCCCCATAGCCAGTACATTGGCATCATTATGGAGTCTTGTAGCCTCTGCGCTGAAGCAGTCTGAGCAAAGAGCTGCACGGATTCCTTTGAATTTATTTGCTGTAATAGAAATTCCGATACCTGTTCCACAGATCAGAATTCCCTTCTCACATTCACCGCTCTGGATGGCACGGGCAACTTTTTTTGCATAGACAGGATAATCAACTGCCTCCAGTCCTTCACATCCATAATCAATATACTCCACCTTCTGTTCATCCAGATGTTTTTTGATCTCCTGCTTTAATTCAAATCCACCGTGGTCACATCCTAATGCTATCATTTTTGTTCCTCCTGTACTTTAATAATTTTATGGCCTGCCGCTTTAAGCAGGCGGTTCATAATAGCCTGTCCCATTTTGGGAGTGTAAAAAGCTTCTGAAAAAATAGCGCTTACACCATCTCCGTCAAAATCCCGAAGAACTTCGTAAAGATGATGAGCAATGGTTTCTTCTTCCGCTCTGCTGCCTATACTGCGGACAACCCCTGCTTTGTATAGATCAGCAGTTTCATCTGTTGCGATGATGCCTACTGTTTTTCCCTGTTCCTCCGCTTCGGATGCTCTGGAATTAATATAGGCGATCACCTTTTCTGTTTCACCTTCTACAATAGAAAGATCCGCCTCCGGAGCATAGTGACGGTACTTCATTCCCGGAGCTTTCGGCCGCACACTGCTGTCTGTGATCAGAAGCCCTTTGTCCATTTTTACCTCTCCAAGTGTCTCCTGCAGCATTTCCAGAGAAATATATCCCGGCCTTAAAACTACAGGGATTTTTTCTGTAAAATCGACGATGGTAGACTCCAGGCCAATCCCAACCTGACCTCCGTCCAAAATCATATCAATGGCATCTCCCAGATCTTCTTCTACATGTTCTGCCATAGTCGGACTGGGCCGGCCTGAAGTATTCGCGCTTGGCGCCGCCACAAAGCCGCCGGCAGCCTTAATAAGCTCCTGTGCGATCACATCACTTGGAAAACGGACAGCCACACTGTCCAGTCCTCCTGTTGTCTCCTTCGGAACAATATCCGCTTTTGGAAGGATCATGGTCAAAGGCCCCGGCCAGTATTTTTCAGCCAGAATTCTGGCTCCTTCCGGAATCTCAGTGGTGACTTCTTTCAACTTTTCAATGTCAGCAATATGAACGATCAAAGGATTATCCGAAGGACGTCCCTTAGCCGCATAAATCTTCATGGATGCTTTGGGGTCCAGAGCATTTCCCCCAAGTCCGTAAACGGTTTCTGTAGGAAAGGCCACCAGACCTCCGTTCTTTAAAATCTCTCCTGCTTTTTTTATGGCTTCTTTATCCAGATGCTCTGCATCCATGGATACAATCTCTGCTCTCATGTTACCCAACTCCTTATGACATTGCACTTCCCGCAATCCATATTCTTCTTTTAAAATTGTATTATAGTTTATTTTGTCTGAAAGTTCAACCAGATGCACACGATATCCAATGTTCTTTTTATATATTATCACGGGCAGACTGCTTAAACAAGGAGAACAAACACTTCTAAACCATAAGTGACACTTTAAGTGGACAATTTTATTTTTCTTTTTTTATATTTAAGGTTATTCATTTAACTGTGGCATTATTTGTGGACAGTTTTTTTCATATATATGCCACATAAAAATAAATAAACCTGCTTTTTTCAGGTTGAATCTATGATAAAATAATAAGGTAACTTTTGAAACATCTAAAAATACACACACAAGATAGAATGTGAGGAATCCGTAAATTATGTCTGAATTTTCAAATATACTCAGTCAGTTCATTCATACAAAAAATATAAAGGTCTACCCTCTTAGTAAATACTGTGACTTTGACCGTTCCACAATATATAAAATCATTAATGGTAAGCGTAAACCGCCTTCTCCGGATGTTATAGACAAAATGGCAGAATTTATGCATCTGACACCTACAGAATATGCTCAGTTCAAAGAGGCCTATGAGATCACCCTCATTGGCTCAGATAATTATTACAGAAGAAAAAGCACAGAAAATTTCCTGATGCATTTTCCAGACAATTTTTCCATTCAGCCCGGGACAGAAAGTCCTGCTTCTCTCAGAAAAGATAACATTTCCTCCCCTGCCTGCGCATCTATTCAGACACAGGTAGAACTGGACTATACATTAAGAAGCGTCCTGATCAAGGAATCCTGCAAAGGAAACGGAAAAGTTGCTTTATTTATGCAGCCGGATCATAAGGGGCTGTTCAGTCTTCTTTCCAGCCTGAACCTCCGCTCTTCTCTGGAAATCCAACATATTTTTTGTCTCAGTAATCACGAGATTTTAAACAAAGAACATGAACTGTATAATCTGAAGTATTTTAATAATATTTTTCCATTATATCTTCGAAATCTGAACTATAAGGCCAGTTATTTTTATGACAGCATCCATTCACATTTTTTTAATCTGAATGCCCTGCCTTATTTTATTGTAACTTCCCGGTATGCAGTTTCATTTTCCTCAGATTATCAGTATGGTATTTTTTACAGTGATCCGGAGATTGTATCCCAGTTCTGGAACATATTTAACAGTTTCCAGAATAAATGTATTCCGCTTTTTCAGGTCTTCCACCTGACTCCAGCTAATGCACATATGCTGCAGAATATTTCTCTGCCTTCTTCCTCCAGCTATCTTTTGCTGCCGGAAGCATGCTTTACTCCGTTTATTTCTGATGAAATCCTGGCGCATGCTCTTTCTCCTGAGATTTCTGATCGTAATAAACTGCTGAATTTCTTCAGTACATTTTTTAAATATACCTTGAATAATCTCGAAAATATGCATGTATATTTTACAAAAAAAGGAATCCGCCGCTTTGCAGAAACAGGGCTTTTAAGAGAAATTCCTTCTGACTTTTATCGTCCGTTCCTTCCTTCCGAACGGCTGGACATGCTTCAAAAGCTCCTTTACACCTGCAGTCAGGGAAACTACCGTATGCTGAAGCAGCCCTTGGAACAGCTTCCAGTTAATCTGCATCTTTGTGTCAATGAAACCATGGGCTATTTCTCCTTTAACAATACAGAAGATCAGACTACCTATCTTATTTTTAATGAAACAGGGC
>URWL01000294.1 GCA_900551465.1 uncultured Blautia sp.
GTACAAATACCGGCCACCATTTTTTGATTGTTTTTCCTACCATGTTTTTACTCCTCTTTCCCCTGCTTCAAAAAGTATGGGGGCTGATGCAAATCATCCGGGGGATTGTCCACCGGGAGCTGATTGCACCGCCCCCTTTCCAGTCACTTTTTTACTTCAGGAACTCTGTTCTTACTCTGTAAGAGCTTTTTCCATTGCCCAGTTGTCTACAAATGCACTTACAACGTCATCCCAGGAACCTGTCTCTGCCGCATAAGCAGTAAGAGCTGTTCCAACACCGTTTTTCCACTCTTCAGACGGCATGGTTGTGAAGTTCCATGATACAGGAGTCAGACCTGCTTCTGTATACTCTGCATCCTGTTTTACAAATACGTTGGTAGGAGCAACTGCTGTTTTGAAAGGAATGGTAAAGCCCATATCCTCGGCCATGGATTTTGTTCCTGCCTCAGAAGTTACACACCAGTTCATGAAATCCAGTGTTGCCTGAATATCTTCTTCAGATGCGTTTTTGTTTACACACCAGTAATTCTCTGTGCCTGTTGCAAGCCCCTGGTTCTCATCATCTACACCAAAGTAGATCGGGATCATTGCCAGTTCGTCATCGCCGAATGTCTTAGCAAGCTCTGCATATTCCCAGGAACCGTTCTGATAAAATACTGCTTCGCTGTTTACAAATTCATTTCTGGAGTCGTCTGCAGTCTTAGCAGAAAGCTCTGCCGGATCACAGGTGGAATCTGTAATGTACAGATCAAACAGATTCTTATAATTGTCAAGGTAAGTTCCCTTGATCTCTGCAGTATCATCGATTCCCTCTTCTTTATACTCATAGTAGATTGGAAGATTTGCAAGATGTGTCTTAAATCTCCAGTCAGAGGAAGCGTCCATACCTGCGGAAGTAAATGCGCCCTTGATTCCCAGCTCATCCTTCTTGCTCTGGATATCATCTGCAACAGCCTTTAACTGATCGTAGCTCTTGATATCATCCAGGGTATAGCCTGCTTTTTCAAGAAGAGTCTTGTTTGTGATCAGACCATAGGATTCGATTACATATGCGATTCCAGGAACGGTATCTCCATCCTTTAATGCATAAGTATCTGATGTAAGCTGTGAGAAGATCTCAGAATCTTTCAGATCATAGCAGTAATCCTTCCAGTTTTTCAGACCTACCGGACCATTTACCTGGAAAAGTGTCGGAGCATCGCTTTTAGCCATCTCAGACTGAAGTGTCGTCTCATACTGACCGGAAGCAGCTGTAACAACGGTCACCTCTGTTCCTGTTTCTTCTGTATATGCTTTTGCCAGATTCTGCCATGCTTCATCTGCCTCTGGTTTAAAGTTCAGATAATAAACTTTTCCTTCATCCTCTGCCATAACCGGAACTGCCGGGATCATAGATGCTGCCATTAATGCAGCCATGCTCATTGCTGTGAGTTTTTTCATTTTCATAGTAAAATCCTCTCCTTTTCTATAAATTACAGCTAAATAAATTGATGTTGCACGTTCTCTTTAACTTATCTTTATTATAGAATCAGAGAGGAATATCCGCCATGATAAAAAATCAAGAAATATGTTTGTTTTTCATGTTGTTTTTTCTATATTCAATATTTCATATCCTGCTGCATTCAGGTTCATACAAATCAGTTCAGACATTGCCCTGTCATCCTCGATCACCAGGATTTTATTATTCAACTGTATGTTCCTCCTCGGTATTCTCTGAACCTGTCCGAGAACTCCATGGTGCATACTCCGGCTCCTGCTGTTCAGGCGCCGCCTCGTCCTGCACCTGGGAAAACTCAGCATCCACTGTTTCCGCGGCTTCCACTGCCTCTTCCAATGCGGTTTCTGCTTTTTTGACTCCCCGGCGCATCAGCACCAGAAAAACAATATCTGTCACACCATTTGCAAGCATGACACAGCCTGCAAATATCATGGTATATTTCACCATGTCAAAAGGATCCACGATCATGGCAATACCCAGTCCGATAAAGACCAGACTGCCGATCATAAGAACCTTCCATTCGCCTCTTCCTATTTTTTTCAGCTTCAGACTCCCTTTCAGAACCCATATGGAATCCACCAGCACAAAAGTTCCCAGAAGAACCGGAAGAAGTTTTACTACGATCTGCGGATTAAAAAACAGAAAGATTCCGATCACAAGGATCATACCGCCGGACAGCAGGTCCAGAAGGGTAGCATTCATCCTTTCCAGTACATAGATCAGAATATGATAAACACCTGCAAGGATCAGCACTACTCCAAATACAAATTTGCAAAGGATATTTACTGTATCCACAGGCATAAGGACAAAGCACAGACCAAGTACGGTATAAAGCACTGAAGTCACGATCTGTCCCTTTAATATTTTGTTTATTCTTTCCAGCATATGCACTTTCTCCTTTCACCACAGAAACTGCTTCAGTTCTGCTGCTCTTTTTTCTTAAGTCCCCGTGTGTTTTTTTCCACCATTTTACGAGGCACCATGATCTGATGCCCGCATCCCATGCATTTCAGCCGGAAATCAGCTCCCACACGAAGAATCTCCCAGTCCCTGCTTCCACATGGATGCCCCTTTTTCAGAGTAACAATATCTCCAAGTTCATAGATGTAGTCCATCTTTTTATTCTCCTTTAATCCTGATCTGCGAAAAAATCTGCCCGATGGGATCTTTGATCAAAAGATCCGCATTGCGGTCTCTCGGAGTAGGCGCCTTATTGATCACGATCAGACAGTCACCTCTAAAGTAATCAATCAGACTGGCAGCCGGATAAACTGCAAGGGACGTCCCTCCAATGATCAGTACCTGTGCCTGTGAAATAGCACGAACAGAATCCGTCAGAGTCTGATTATCCAGACCTTCCTCATATAAAACCACATCCGGCTTCACTATACCGCCACATTCACAGCGCGGCACTCCGGTACTGTTTTTTATGTAAGAAAAATCATAAAATTTCCCGCATTTCATACAGTAATTACGATATACGCTTCCATGAAGCTCCAGTACCTTTTTGCTTCCTGCCATCTGATGAAGATTATCAATATTCTGAGTGATCACTGCCTTCAGTTTTCCACATTTCTCCAGTTCTGCCAGTTTCAGGTGTGCAGCGTTAGGTTTTGCTGTATCGCAGAGCATTTTATCCCTGTAAAATTTATAGAACTCCTCAGGACGCCTCATAAAAAATGTATGACTCAGAATCGTTTCCGGAGGATAATCATATTTCTGATGATAAAGTCCATCCTGAGACCGGAAATCCGGTATGCCGCTTTCTGTAGACACACCTGCGCCGCCAAAAAACACGATATTGTCATGTTTATCAATAATCTCCTGCAATTTGATGATCTTATCCTCCATGTG
>URWL01000295.1 GCA_900551465.1 uncultured Blautia sp.
CCGTTCTGTTCAGGATCTGAAAAAAACAAAACAGATTCTTCTGTTTCCTCTGAAGGATGCGGAACACAAAAGAAATTTCTATATTGTATACAGCCGGAACCGGATCCTGAAGCCTCATGTACGCCAGTTTATTCAGTTTGTAAAAAGTTTTTATTCTGTCACTTGACGATATACTGCCTGAATTTCTTTGCCTGTAGCCAGATTTTCCGAAAAGGCGCTGGCGCTTCCTGCTGCAAGTCCCATATAAAAAGCATGTCTGTAATCCTGCTTCTCCAGCCAGCCCGCCATAAAACCTGCTGCCATGGAATCTCCGGCTCCTACGCTGTTTACAAGCTTGCCTCTGGGAGCCGGTTTACTGTATATTCTTCCGTCTGCCGCAATCAGGACTGCCCCCTCTCCGGCCATGGAGACCAGAACGTTTTTTGCACCCATTTCCTGAAGCTTCTTTCCGTAAGGAACCACATCCTCTCTCGTTTTCAGTTCCACGCCGAAGATTTCGCCTAATTCATGATTATTGGGTTTTACAAGGAACGGGTGATATTTCAGTACCTTCACCAGCAGGTCTCCAGCAGCATCCACAACGGTCATAACCTCTTTTTCTTTCAGTCGTTCCATAATCTTCTCGTACATATTGTCCGGCATGGAGGACGGAATACTTCCCGCAAGAAAAAGTACGTCTCCCCTGTCCAGTCGATCCAGCTTCTGCATCAGCTCTTCCACCTTATCCGGGCTGATCTCCGGTCCGGCTCCATTGATCTCGGTTCCGTCAATAGATCTCAGCTTTACATTAATTCTAGAAATCCCGTTTTTCACAGAAATCAAATCAGAATCCACGCCCATCTCCTGAAGTCTGCGGATAATCTCGTCTCCTGTGAAGCCGGCGGTGAAACCAAGGGCTGTATTTCTGATCCCAAGATTCATAAGAACAAGAGAAACATTGATTCCCTTTCCCCCCGGAAGAATCCGCTCCGCGCTTGTCCGATTAGTCAGACCCGGTCTGAAATCCTCCACATCCACAATGTAGTCCAGAGATGGATTAAAAGTTACTGTACAGATCATTTTTCTCCCCTCCCTGTTCCCTGATCCAGAATTTTTTGCAGACAGTCCAAAAATGCCTTTTCTCCGAAGGTATTCACCTTAAAAACCATAGCCTGGCTTCCTCCGGAGGTGATCGCTGATATTCTTACCGGACCGTTCCCACACTGAAACAACGTCACATTCATGCTTACACGGTTAGAACCCATGGCGCTGTATCTTTCAAATACACGAACGCTGCACCGCGCTTCCCCGTCCACAAAATCGCTGGAATCTTCCAGAGATGCGGTAGAGCTTCCATTGATAATTTCATTTTCTATTCTTTCCAGCAGTCCGTCAAAATCATTCCATAATTCTTTTTCCAGTTTTGCCATGATATTCTCCTTATAACTCCTGTATTCTTCTGCGAAGTTCTCTGTCTCTGTCCTCAAAAAGCAGTTCCTTATTATATCTTACATAACGCTCACACTCATATGTTTCCAGAAATCTCACACAGTAAAAATCCGTATTGATCCCGGATACAAACATCACCATTTCCTGACTGTTGTAAAAAGCTGCTTCCATAAAATCAAAGGCATATTCCATGGTATGTTCCGCTGTTTCGCAGTCCTGTTCCCAGGCAGCTCTGTCTTTCTTAAAAGCAGCTCTGACCACCTCGAATTTGCTCTCTTCCGGGATCTGAGTTTCTCTTTTTAAAAGCTTCTCGTAAGCCCGCAGAAGTCCTGCTGCCTTTCGCACAGAAAGCTCCTCTTTCCGCTCCAGAAGTCCCTGCTCTTTTTTCTTTTCCATGGTATTAAGAAGCTCGTCTGTATAGTCCCCCAGACGGAGAAGCAGAGGTTCTTCTGTCTGATCTTCTCTCAGTCCTTTCAGAACTGCAAACACTTTTTCCAGCACCAGTTCGCCCTGAACTGCCTCTCTGATCTTCTGGCGCATACCGGAAAAGATCAGGTTGACCACGCTTAATTTCTCATCAAATGGCGCATGAGAAACTTTTTTCACCATTGCTTCTGAGTTTTTTCCTTTCAGAATATCTGCAATATGATAGTCCTGCTGATACTTCCGGTAAAGCTCATAATAATCAGCAAATTCACCTGCAATCCTGTCATGCTGGATGTACTGGATCACCAGATCCCTGTTGATCTCTTTTCCGATTTTTTCGCATACTTCCATCATTCTGGACAGATCCTCCCAGCCTCTGGGCGTTGCAAACTGCTTCCCGTCAATGGTGGTTTCCATCTGATAAAAGCAGGAATTGCGAAGCTCCAGATAGGAGAGGATCGCCGGATGAAAATTCTCCTGAAAGGCATATTTCCGCCATGCCTGATAATCTGGTTCCGCCTGTATCTTTTTCACACGGTCAAGAGTAACCACATCAAATTCCCGTACCGATTTATTATATTCCGGCGGATTTCCTGCCGCAACGATCACCCATCCCTCTGGAATCCTGTGATTTCCAAAGGTCTTATTCTGCAGAAACTGCAGCATTGCCGGAGCAAGCGTTTCCGATACACAGTTGATCTCGTCAATAAAAAGGATCCCTTCATTGAGACCAGTTTCTTCCATGCGGTCATAAATACTTGCCACGATCTCACTCATGGTATATTCTGTGGCAGAATATGATCTGCCCCCGTATTCTTTTTTTGAAATAAAAGGAAGGCCGATGGCGCTCTGCCTGGTGTGGTGTGTTATTGTATAGGATACCAGCGCCACCCCACATTCGCGGGCTGCCTGCTCCATAATCTGTGTTTTTCCGATTCCCGGAGCCCCAAGGATCAGAACCGGTCTCTGCCTCACTGTGGGTATCTCATATTCTCCATATTCATCTTTTAAAAGGTATGCCCGGACAGTATCCACAACCTCCTGTTTTGCCTGTCTGATATTCATAATTTTTCTCCTGTTTCTTTTCTGTTCATTTATTCAAAATGCTCTGGAACACCTGTGAGATCCTCTTCTCCAAGGATCAGCTTCATGGCCCAGGGCGGTACGTCCACGTCCCTGTAATCCTCTTTCATAAAAACAAATACCGTATCATAGGGAGGCATCCTTCCGGGAAATATCCCGTAGCCGTCCGTAAAATAAAGAAGCCCCCGAAGCTTTTGAAAGGCGCCTTTTTTTATCAGCTGCTCCACATACTGAAAGGCCGGACGAAAATCCGTTCCCCCAAAGCCTTTTATAGTAAAATCCTGAAGATACTGCTCCATTTCCTCCTGATCATGGATCACAACATCCTCCTGGATCCGATCGTCACACTGAATGATATGCACCTGGATTTTTCGGAAAAAGCTTTCTGATCCGGAAAGTACACTATAG
>URWL01000296.1 GCA_900551465.1 uncultured Blautia sp.
GTTATTACTGGCTGACCGGAAGTGCTAAGAAAAACAGCAGTATTTATGAGGCATTTGAAAGCCGGGAAGCGCTGCCTCTGGGATATACTTATAACTCTTTTATCCCAAGAGAAAAATACGATAAGATGAATGTGACAGAAAAACAGCAGGCACTTCTTCAGGGAGTTGTTGTGGAAGAAGCTTCGCTTTCAGAAGCGGATCTGGAATTTACAGATCAGGAGATTCCGTTTGAGATAAAAAAAGGAAAAGGCTGTAGTCTGAAGGATGGAAAGATTAAAGTAACAAAAGAAGGGGCAGAGCTGGAACTGGTCTTTCAGGGACTGGATAACAGTGAAACCTATCTGATTGCAGAAGGTCTTGATTACGATGGGCTTTCTCCCCGCGAGACGGTCAGTGAGAAAAAATGGGAAAAAATGTCCCGATATGAAAAAAATCAGGTTATTCATCAGGACAGCCACTGGAGATACTGGAAAGAAAGCCAGAAGGCATCTGTAAAGGTGGGAGGCCGGTTTCCAGATAAAACTATTCGTATTTTTACAGATAAATATAATGCTTACAGTGGAAAACATAATTTTCTCTGTAATACGGGATATGGGAAAAAAGCAAAAACCTCGATGACGCTTACGTTTGAAAAAACCGGAGTCTATACATTTGATGACCTTCGCATTGTCTGCCAGCCTATGGATAAGCTTGCAGAACAGACAGAAAAGCTGAAAGAGGATATCCTTACAGATATTTCTATAGATACAAATAGAATAACCGGAAAAATTTCTTTATCAGAACCCAAAGCTTTGGTGCTGTCACTTCCATACAGTAAAGGTTTCCGTGCCTATGTAGATGGAAAAGAGACAGATTTGATCCAGGCAAATACTATGTATATGGGATTA
This sequence comes from uncultured Blautia sp., assembly GCA_900551465.1. Classification (GTDB taxonomy): domain Bacteria; phylum Bacillota; class Clostridia; order Lachnospirales; family Lachnospiraceae; genus Blautia_A. Next base: position 888 of record URWL01000296.1, read on the forward strand.
ATGCTGGATGCAGGAGAACATGAGATTCAGCTGGTGTACTGTACACCGTTTTTGATCCCGGGGCTGTGCTTGACTTTAGCAGGGGCTCTGTGTTACATTTGTCTGGTATTTTTTAGAAGAAATAAAAAGAAGGTACAGAAACTATGAGCGTTTTATCAGTAGTGCTTCCGGCATATAACGAAGAGCTTATGATTCAAAAAACCTGCAGTGTTTTACGTCAGATACTTACGGAAGCAGAAATTGAGTATGAACTGGTGCTGGTGGATGATGGTTCCCGAGACCGTACCTGGAATGAGATTGAAAAAGCAGGGAAAGAGGACACGCATATCCTGGGTGTTCACTTTTCCAGAAATTTTGGTAAGGAAGCGGCTGTTTTCGCAGGCCTTGCCCAGGCATCCGGCGATGCGGTGGCAGTGATGGACTGTGATCTTCAGCATCCGCCGCAGACATTGGTAGAAATGTATCATCTCTGGAAGCAGGGATATGAGGTGATTGAAGGTGTAAAATCCACCAGAGGGAAGGAAAGTCTGATCCACAAAAAATGTGCAGGTTTTTTTTACGGGATCATGTCAAAGGCGACCAAAGTAAATATGCAGAATGCCTCAGACTTTAAACTGATGGACCGGAAAGCTGTTAACAGTATTCTTTCCATGCCGGAGAGAAATATGTTTTTCCGTGCGACTTCCTCCTGGGTGGGATATAAAACAACATCTGTTCGATTTGAGGTGCAGGAGAGAGAGGCAGGAGAATCTAAATGGTCTGCCTGGTCTCTGGTGAAATATGCTTTTACCAATATAGTAGCATTTACTACAGTTCCCCTGCAGTTTGTAACCGTAGGAGGAGGTATCTGCTTTCTCTTGTCTCTGGCGCTGATCATATACTCACTGATCCAGTATTTTACCGGTCATGCAGTAGAAGGATACACAACGATCATGATGGTGCTGCTTTTAATAGGAAGCGCGATCATGCTCAGCCTGGGGATCATTGGATATTATATTGCCAAGATCTATGAGGAAATAAAACGGCGCCCCCGCTATATTATTTCACAGATCATCAGAGGGAGTCAGGACGTATCGGAACATGCTCGGCATGATTCTGTGTAATTATCCGGAAATGTGAAGCATACAGAATTTTTGGATAAATGAAAATACAGAGCTGCTGCGAACAGAATGAGCAGTGACAGGACAGGAGCAGAAGATGGATAAGTTAAAGAAAATAATCGCCCGGTTTTATGGGAATGATGTGATAAGATATGTGTTTTTTGGCGGATGCACGACGCTGGTGAACCTGGTATGCTTTTATGTTCTCAGAAAGCTGAAGGTACAGCTGACAGCAGCCAATGTAATATCGATCATTACAGCAATCCTGTTTGCCTATGTGGTGAATTCGAAGTTTGTTTTTCAGGACAAGTGTAAAACCATAAAAGATCATGTGCAGCCTTTTATAAAGTTTATCAGTGCCCGTCTTGTGACTATGATCATAGAGGTGGGCGGCGTATGGCTGCTGGTGGAGATCATGCATATGAATGATATGCTGGGAAAATTTGTGACGCAGTTTATTGTTCTTGCCCTGAATTATATATTCAGTAAATTTTTTGTTTTTACAACAGGAAGATAAATGCGGCTGTAAACAGAGCAGACAGCAGTAAATACAGCACAGAAGGGAAGGAAACAGACAATGACACTTGAGGAAGTAAAGGAACAGATTCAGCCCATCGACGATAAAGCAGTTTCAGCGGCTCAGAAAAGATGGGACAGTATTGCAAAGCCTCTTCATTCTCTGGGAAAAATGGAAGACCTGGTCATGCAGATTGCCGGAATTACAGGTTCTCCTGATATCAATATCAAAAAAAGAGCCCTGGTGGCAATGTGTGCGGATAATGGCGTAGTAGAAGAAGGCGTGACCCAGACAGGACAGGAAGTGACAGCTATTGTTGCAGAGAACTTTCTGCAGGGAGATACGTCTGCCTGCGTCATGTGCAGACAGTGTGGAACGGATGTTTTTCCGGTGGATATAGGCATGGCGTCTGATACGAAGGTACCGATGGATCTGAAGGTTATGAAAGGCACCAGAAATATGGCAAAAGAGCCTGCCATGACAAGGGAAGAGGCTGTGCAGGGAATCGAGGCCGGTATTGAAATGGTAAGGCGTCTGAAAGCGCAGGGATATGCTCTGATCGCAACCGGGGAGATGGGAATTGGAAATACCACTACCAGCAGCGCAGTAGCCTCTGTTCTTCTGGATCAGCCGGTTGAAACAATGACCGGACGTGGAGCAGGTCTTTCCAGCGAAGGTCTGAAACGGAAAGTAGCAGCCATCAAAAAAGCGGTGGATCTGAACCGCCCGGATCATCAGGATCCCATAGATGTGCTTGCGAAGGTAGGCGGATTGGATATTGCAGGAATGACAGGCGTGTTCCTTGGCGGAGCAGCCATGCACATCCCGGTGGTAATTGAC
>URWL01000297.1 GCA_900551465.1 uncultured Blautia sp.
TATAACATTCTGGAGCCTATCGTAACTCTCCAGCTTCCTGATGGAAGTACAAAGGAGCTGGCTCTGGCACAGAAATGGCCTATCCGTATCCCACGTCCTACCCAGCTGCGATTCCCGGCAAGCGTTCCTCTGGTAACCGGACAGCGTATCCTGGATACCCTGTTCCCTATTGCCAAAGGCGGTACAGCGGCAGTTCCCGGTGGTTTTGGTACAGGAAAAACCATGACCCAGCATCAGATCGCCAAATGGTCTGACGCAGATATTATCATTTATATCGGCTGTGGAGAACGTGGAAACGAGATGACTCAGGTTCTGGAGGATTTCAGTAAACTGATCGACCCAAAATCAGGAAACCTGATGATGGACCGTACCACACTGATCGCCAACACCTCCAACATGCCTGTCGCCGCACGAGAAGCCTCTATTTATACCGGTGTGACACTGGCTGAATACTACCGCGACATGGGCTACGATGTAGCGATCATGGCAGACTCCACCTCCCGTTGGGCCGAAGCGCTCCGTGAGCTTTCCGGACGTCTGGAGGAAATGCCTGCCGAAGAAGGCTTCCCAGCTTATCTGGCCTCCAAGCTTTCCGCCTTTTATGAGCGGGCCGGAATGATGCAGAACTTAAACGGAACAGAAGGTTCTGTATCCATTATCGGCGCTGTATCCCCTCAGGGCGGTGACTTTTCCGAGCCGGTTACCCAAAATACCAAGCGTTTTGTCCGCTGCTTCTGGGGACTTGATAAATCTCTGGCCTATGCCCGCCATTTTCCGGCGATCCACTGGCTGACCAGCTACAGTGAATACCTGGAAGATCTTTCTCCCTGGTACCGCGCCAATGTATCTCCGAAATTTGTCACAGACCGGAATCAGATCATGGCGATTCTCAACCAGGAAAGCTCTCTGATGGAGATCGTTAAGCTGATCGGAAGCGATGTTCTTCCGGATGACCAGAAGCTTACCCTGGAAATCGCCAGAGTAATCCGTCTCGGGTTCCTTCAACAGAACGCCTTCCATGACGAAGACACCTGTGTTCCTATGGAAAAGCAGTTCCAGATGATGGAGATCATCCTTTACCTGTATGAAAAATCCCGTGCTCTTGTAAACAGGGGAATGCCTGTTTCCGTGCTGAAAGAGGACAACATTTTTGAGCGGATCATTTCCATTAAATATGATGTTCCCAATAACCAGCTGGAAAAATTCGACCAGTACAGAAAAGATATTGATGAGTTCTATGACAATGTATTAAAGAAAAACGGCTGACAGGAGGAATGTTTTTATGGCAATCGAATATTTGGGATTAAGCGAGATAAACGGCCCTCTGGTAGTCCTGGAAGGGGTAAAAAACGCTGCCTATGAAGAAATTGTTGAATTTCACATGGATGACGGCACACAGAAAATTGGCCGTATTGTAGAAATTTATGAAGATAAAGCCGTGATCCAGGTTTTTGAAGGAACTGATAATATGTCCCTGACAAATACACATACACGGCTTACCGGACATCCTATGGAAATCGGGCTGTCTCCTGATATCCTTGGACGTACCTTTAACGGAATCGGCGAGCCTATTGACGGTCTTGGAGAAATTGTGCCTGAAGTAAAACTGAACATCAACGGTCTTCCGCTGAATCCGGTTTCCCGTGAATATCCACGAAACTATATCAACACAGGTATCTCTGCCATTGACGGACTGACCACTCTTATCCGCGGGCAGAAGCTTCCTATTTTTTCCGGAAACGGTCTTCCACACGATAAACTGGCTGCACAGATCGTACAGCAGGCTTCTCTTGGAAGTGATTCCGATGAAAACTTTGCCATTGTGTTTGCTGCAATGGGTGTAAAATATGACGTAGCTGAATTTTTCCGCCGTACCTTTGAGGAAAGCGGCGCTTCTGACCATGTTGTCATGTTCCTGAACCTGGCAAACGACCCGGTGGTGGAGCGTCTTCTTACTCCGAAGATTGCTCTCACTGCCGCTGAATACCTTGCCTTCGAAAAGGGAATGCACATCCTGGTCATCCTGACTGACATCACCTCCTTCTGTGAAGCCATGCGAGAGGTTTCCTCCTCCAAAGGAGAAATCCCTTCCCGAAAAGGCTACCCGGGATATCTTTACAGTGAACTTGCCACTCTTTATGAGCGCGCAGGTATCGTTCAGGGCGGAACCGGATCTGTTACACAGATTCCTATCCTGACTATGCCGAATGATGATATCACGCATCCTATCCCTGACCTTACCGGATATATTACAGAGGGTCAGATCGTTCTGGACCGCCAGCTCCACGGACAGGCAGTTTATCCGCCGATCAACGTGCTTCCTTCCCTTTCCCGTCTGATGAAGGACGGCATCGGAGAGGGATTTACCAGAGAAGACCATCAGGATGTGGCAAATCAGCTGTTCTCCTGTTACGCAAAAGTAGGCGATGCCAGAGCACTTGCTTCCGTTATCGGTGAAGACGAGCTCTCTCCTCTGGACAAGCAGTATCTGGTGTTTGGTAAAGCATTTGAGGCCGAATTTGTCGGACAGACAGAAACCGAAAACAGAAGTATTACCGAAACCCTTGATAAGGGATGGGAGCTTCTGGGACTTCTTCCAAAAGAAGAGCTTGACCGAATCGATACAAAGATCCTGAACAAATACTATAAAGAAACTGTCCGCTGAAAACCGGCGAACAGAAGATCAACGGAGGTGATTTCTTGGATCCGAATACCTTTCCCACCAAGGGAAATCTTATACTTGCCAAAAACTCTCTGGCACTTTCCCGTCAGGGCTTTGAGCTGATGGATAAAAAAAGAAACATCCTTATCAAAGAAATGATGGATCTCATCGATCAGGCCAAGGATATCCAGACGCAGATTGACGAAACCTTCCGTACTGCCTACAGAGCACTTCAGAAGGCCAATATGGAAATTGGTATTGCTTTTGTGCAGCAGATTTCCTATACTGTGCCTGTGGAAAATTCCATCCGAATTAAAACACGAAGTGTTATGGGAACAGAAATTCCTCTGGTGGAATATGATGCCCAAAGCACCAATACTCCCACTTACGCCTATTACAGCACAAAGATGTCCCTGGATCAGGCCAAGGCAGAATTTGAAAAGGTTAAAGAACTTTCTATCCGGCTTTCCATGATCGAAAATGCAGCCATTCGCCTTGCCGCTAATATCAAAAAGACGCAGAAACGCGCCAATGCGCTGAAAAACATTACCATTCCCAGATATGAGACTCTTACAAAAGACATCCAGAATGCTCTGGAGGAAAAAGAAAGAGAAGAATTCACCAGACTCAAGGTCATCAAGCGAATGAAGCAGAATAACTCTTAAAGTTTCAACGAT
>URWL01000298.1 GCA_900551465.1 uncultured Blautia sp.
GGTCAGCAATCTCTTATTTTAAGCAGATAATTGTGAAATTCGTGAAAGGAGAGGAGGGAAGCATATGCAGTTGTTTTGTGGAAAACAGAGAGGCTCGATCTGTGTATTTTTAACACTGATTCTGGTTCCTGTTCTGTTATTCAGTGGGGTTATTGTAGATGCTTCCCGTCTTTTTGCGTCAAAGACAGTGGTTTCCGGAGCCGGGGATCTGACCATGAATGCAGCTCTTGCCCAGTATGATAAGAATCTGAAAGACGGGTATGGTCTGACTGCCATGGCAAAAGCGCCGGATTCTCCGGATGAAAAGCAGAAGCTGAGACAGATATTTTGTGAATCCATTTATGCAGGAAATCTGGAGAATAAAGATGACGAAGAATTAAGTGCTGTCATTCAGCTTTCACTGATGGAAAATGGCTTTGAGGCAAAAGGGGTGGAGACATCCTCTTTGGCAGATACGGATGTTCTGCGCCAGCAGATTGTAGAATATATGAAGTTTCGAGGACCGGTTTATATCGCAGACGATATCGTACAGAAATTAAAAAAACTGCCGTTTGATCATCTGGATCAGCAGAAAAAATATGTGGAAACAAAAACGGATTACGGGATCAAGGCTTCAAAACTGGATAAACCCTTAAAGGAGGCCAAAGAAGCCATTGAAAGTCAGGCTGGAGCTATTGACCTTTTGAAAAACACAGATCCTTTTGCAGCTGTAAATACATACAAAGAACAATCAGTTTTTCGACTGGCAGCAAAATCTATGGAAAAGTATATAAGTGGAGAACTGCCCCCGTCTTTTCCTGCGGATACTCCCGACACGATAACCCAGGATATAATTATGCGATATCTGGAGTATAACGTGGAATTTTATGAAGGAGATATGACGTTTGACCAGGAAAAATACCGCCATATGATCACACTACTGGCCTTAAAGCAGCTTATTCATGCACAGCCACAGGCAGAAGCAGGTATTTCCGAAAAAAATGGGTATTCGGAATATCAGGTAAAGTCATATAAAGATATTGAGAAAACGGTAAGAAGAAATATCAACACCATGGATCATAACTATAAAACGGCAGCAAAAGAATATAAAGATAACATAAAGAGAATCAAAGGCGCTGCTGATTCCATCATAACCAATGGTAATACAGCCATCAATAAACTGAAGGATGTAAAAAAGAAATGGAAAAATGTGGAAGATGCGAAAAAAAGATACGATCAGGCAAAAACAGACCTGAAATCTACAGGGGAAGACATCAGCGGTCTGGAGACGGAGCAGGAAGATATCGATATTAATATAAAAGCGCTGGAAGAACTGATTGAGCGGATCCAGATGAATATCAACGGAGCAGAAATATATAAAAAATCCCTGAAACAGTTGGAGGATCTGCCACAGCAGCTGGAATCTCAGCAGATATCTTATTCCGAAGGAATACTTTTGGAAAATATGACAGCTTCACAGGCGGCAGATCAGTTCTGGAGCGGACATAATCTTCTTGATGGGATACAGGATGTAAGTTCAGCAGGATTCAGCAGTCCTTTGAATACTGAATTTTATCAGAACACTCTTGCCGGTGTGACAGAAGAGCCTGTAAAAAATGAAAACCAGGAACAGAATCGAAATGATGCAGCACAGAAAGAGACAGATTTTAATGATCAAAAGAATAATATACTGAATGCAGCCGAAGGTGAAAGAAACCTGAAAGAAATAGAAGGCTTTCCGGATATATTCCCAAGTGGTATTGCAGGAACTTCCATCAATTCCGGTCTGGGAACCGGAGACAGAAAGACAGACACTTCCAGTGATGAAAATACTGTAGAGGCAGTCAGCAGTGATATGGCATGGCTGGGGAGTCTGGCAGCCTGTTTGGATTCTATGTCAGGAAAGATCCTTGAGCAGACATATCTGATGGAATATATGTCAGAAATGTTTAACTGTATGACAACGAAGGCAGGAGATCAGTCTCTTAGTGGGATGCTTCTTTCTGAACATAAAATCATAAATGGCGAGATTGAATATATTCTTTATGGCAATGCGAATACAGCTGTAAATAAGGCAGCTGCTTATATGCAGTTGTATGCTGCAAGACTGGCTATTGACCTGATCTACGTTTTTACGGATTCGACCGTTACCAAAGAGGCGGACGCTGTTGCAAAGGCAGTTGTGTCAGCTTCTCAGCAGGCATGGCTTTATCCCATTATAAAATATGGATATCTTACCTGCCGTGCTATTGCTATGGCTGCAGGAGAAACAGGCAGTCTGGTTTCCGGCAAAGAGTGCCTGGTCTGGCCGGGAGACAAAGGAAAGAAATCTGCCATTTCTTTTTCCTATAAGGATTATATGAAGCTGTTTTTACTGATTGCTCTGACAGGTGAAAATGGAAAAGCAGATCTTGTAGCACGCACCGGAGACTGCATCCAGTTGAACACAGGTGACATCTTGAAAAATAAATATACGATGCTGACTTTAAAGGCTGATGTGGAAACGTCTACTATTTTCCTGCCGAAAGTACCGGCTTTTATGGGACAGTCCGGAAATAAAGATAATGGGAAACGCCGGATAAGATACAGAAGTGTTCTGGCATATTGACAGGAGATATTATATGAAAAAAGAAAGACAAAAAGGATCCATCACTGTAGAAGCATCCTTATTTATCCCTATGTTTTTGTTTGCTTTTATGAGCATTTACAGTTTGGTTTTTTTTGTAAGAGCGCAGCTTGTGATCCAGTATGCAGCGGATCAGGCTGCAAAGGAGGTTGCTCAGTATAGCTATATACTGGAAAAAACAGGGATTTTAGATTCTTATCAGAATCTGGGACAGGAGGCAAGTGATTTCAGCCAGGAAATGGAAAAAATAAAAGAAAATCTTTCAGAGTTGGATTCAGCGGCACAGAAGATCGCAGCCGGTCAGGGAACGGTACAGGATATGATAGGAGCTGGACAGGCAGGGCAGGGAATTTATGATACGGTAGAAAATTATGCAAGAAATCCTGAGGAATTTATTAACGGAGCTCTGGGATCAATAAAGATATCTGCATGGGACGGACTCTCTTCCTATATGGTAGGAACCGTAGCAGAATCCTGTGTGGTTCAGCAGCTTGCGACTGCATCAGGGATGGAAGACGTTGAGGCTTATCTGAAAAGTCTGGGGGTTTCCGGACTTAGCTATAAAAACAGCTCCTGGTGCAGAAATGGAAGTAATGATATAAAAATTGTTGTGGACTATGATGTGAAGAGTCACTTTCCATTTTTTGACCTTCCCTCAAAACATTATCGTGTGTGTGCATCCACCCGTGTGTGGTCTGGTATTTAAAAAGAAAAAGGAGTGTCCGATGG
>URWL01000299.1 GCA_900551465.1 uncultured Blautia sp.
CTATATTCCGGCTCCAGAACGCACATCAGAAACGTAGACACGCCCACTACTGCGGCTGAAAGCATTGTTATTGTAAATGCCTTCATAACATTCTGGCTGGAAATACTTCTCTTAAATGCTCCTGTGACACCATTGGTACACATACCTCTGGCTTTCTGAATCATCACAAAAAACGTACTTGTTTTTATACCGCCTCCTGTGGATCCCGGAGATGCTCCTATAAACATAAGAATGCACAACACAAACAGCCCTGCATTGCTGAAGCTTCCCACAGAATATGTAGAAAATCCTGCTGTCCTGGCAGAAACACTGTTAAAAAAAGCGCCCATCCAGCTGATATCTTCTGTCATCTTAAGCAGCAGAGTTCCCACTGCCAGGAGAATCCCACTGGTGGAAAGAACGATCTTTGAATTAAAAGAAAGCTTTTTAAATCTTTTATTTTTTATAATATCCAGGATAACAAGAAAACCAATTCCTCCAGCTATGATCAGAAAGCATGTTGTCAAATTAAGCAATACATTGTTCTGATAGGGGATCAGATTTCTGAGACCTCCCAAAATATCAAATCCAGCATTATTAAAAGAAGCAATTGAATGAAAAATACTGATTCCAAGAGCATGCAGCGGACTGTAATCCTGTACAAAGACTACAAAACTCAACGCTGCACCAATACTTTCAAAACACAGCGTCATAATAAGAATAGCCTTTACCAGCTTCACCATTCCTTTCAGATCGCTGACATTCAAAGCTTCTTTAACCATAAGTCTGCTTTTGATGCTCACCCTTTTTCCGGCTGCAAGTACAAGACCTACGCCTACAGATGTTACGCCCAGACCTCCGATTTGGATCAGTAATGCAATAATCCCCTGTCCCAACGCTGTAAAATGATCTGCTGTATCCACTGCGATCAGACCTGTAACACAGACTGCGCTGGTGGATGTAAATAAGGCGTCGATAAACGACACCTCTGCACCTTCCTTAACAGATGCCGGCATTAAAAGAAGCAGGGTTCCAAGCAATATTACACTGGCAAAGCCCATTGCGATCAGCCTTCCGGGAGATTGTTTTTTTATAAATCTTTTTATATGTTTTATCATTTTATTCAAAACCTCTTTATCATAATTGTTGCTGTATAACAAACACACTCCCTCTTAAAGAGAGAGTGTCAGAATCGGTTTGCATTCTCTGTATTATTTTGAGAATATCACCAATTGCAGAAGCCTGTCAATAATAACTTCGGACTGGATCACTTGCAAAAGCACGTGTCCCATAGAATTATTTTCCACAGAAACACGTGCTTTTTATATTTTTATTCAGCTTATAATAATCGTAAATTCAACTCAGACAATGACGTTCTGCCTTACATTTGAGTCAGAGTATTTGTACAGCTCATAATTGCAACTAACACTGCCATAATGATGCCTGCCAGATACGGATTCTTCGTTGCGCGATACAGTTTTCTGGAAACAACTGCTGCCACAGCCAGAATAACAATTACCGGGTAAAGCCAGATTCCAATAATTGACCCTCCAAAGAACGGGGCAAATTCATTAGGTAAATAACCGCTGATAAAGAAGCATCCATACATGATGATTACCATAACAACACTTGGCAGAATATTAAACATTGCATTCACGCAGGTATTTATCCATGGTTTTTTTCCTAATTCAAAATAGTTATAACTATTGATACAAATTGAATTTGGTATGTAATATAACAAGAACAAAGGCAGGTATAATAAAATATACGGAATCATATTTGCATTAAATGCCTTCAGTGCTACTACCCAAATGCGGAAATCTGTCTTAAACAAATAATCTGCTAAAAATACCAGACCATATGCTGAAACTGCTACTATAAGAGCAAGAAGAATGGTCAGCCCAAGCTTTTTCGCACTGATCTTAACACCATTTTCTTCTGTTCTGGAAGGAGCCTTTGTAAACTTTCTTCCAACCCAAAGAAGGAATAGTGAAAATACTCCGCATAAAGCCGCCCAGATTCCAATAAATGCAGGTCCTGACTGAGGAGTAATTCCACCAACCAGTTTTGCAATCACACTATATCCAAACATATAAACAACAAAACTAAAAACTGCTCCTAAAATACTGCTGACCCAAAACCAGGTCTTTTCTCTTCCGGAAAGCGCCGGTGACGGAAGTACTTCTTCCTCTGCTCTCAGCGAAGAAAAACAGGATGTTTTCAATAAAACTTTTGCAAAACTTACCACGAACATAATAAATCCTACAAGTCCTAAAGCATTAAAAACCACCTTTATCTGCCATATCTGATCACTTCCATTGATTGGATTCGGAGCTCCTAAAGCATCCTCAAAAAACTGCACACTTGAATCTACCACTCGCTTAGAAAAATGTGCCCATGGATGGGTAATATTTGGATTATAGATCACACGAGCAGCTTCTTTTCCCTCTATATCTTCCTTATAAATTGTTTCTGCTTTACGTGACTCCAGCCCTTCCGGATCCTGGCCAAAATGCAGGAATGACTGTGCATTTGGCTGTTTAAGGAAATCTCTCGGTGCAGTATGAGAGCCATCCTCATTATAGGTTCTATGGAAGAATTCATCATACTGACATGCAACAATACCTGCATCCCTGTCTCCAAACATATTAAAATATGCGCCGTCCTCGCCTTTATAAACGGCATCATTTGAAACCAGAAGAGCAGCTTCGATCAAAGGTTTCTCTGCTTCATTATCCAGTAAAACTGCTGTCCGGCTGGCAAGTGCCCCGTTAGAGTGTCCTGTAACTCCGATTTTCTCCTTATCAACATACGGCAGTGCAGCCATCATTTTAACAGCATCATACATTCCATTTGCATTATTTTCTGGTTTCCACCAGTCTCCTGCAGGCAGGTTATCTGAATTGCCATGTCCATACATATCAATTGAAAGTACCACATATCCGCGTCGTGCATACTCAACATAATTCAGATCCTGCATCTCACGGTTATTATACCATCCGTGGCTGCAAATAATAGCCGGTGCAGGATTTTCTGCTGTTGCTGTGTCAGGTTTCAAAAGCAGTGCACTCATCTGATGACCGCTTTCTGTTTCAAACCGCAGGTCTTTGACGGTGACTTTCCCAAAATTTGTCTGAATCATACTGGCGCCAATACAGCTGATCAGACAAATGATCAAGGAAATACACAACCAGAAACCAGCACTTTTTTTACCTTTTTTGTTCATCCTCATGTCCCTCCTTATAATGGATGCATAATGCCTGTAAACAAAATAAAAGGGCATACAAAACAATGCTTGTATACCCTTCTCTCCGTTCTCTTAGGCAGCACATATATTA
>URWL01000300.1 GCA_900551465.1 uncultured Blautia sp.
TCTTGGGGAAAAAGAATTTAACAGCAAGTATCTTGGAAAATGCGAGGCTGTTATGTGCCAGGGAAATGGCTATATGGGACTTCGCAGCGCAACAGAAGAGCATTATTTTGGAGAAAAAAGAGATTTTTTTGTTGCAGGAACCTTTAATAAATTTGACGAAAACGAAGTAACAGAGCTTCCAAACGCAGCCGATATGATAGCTATGGATATGGAATTTAACGGTTGCAGATTTTCTCTTGAGCTTGGCAAAGTAAAAGAGTATTATCGTCAGCTTAATATCCGCACAGGAGAGCTTACAAGAAATGTAACCTGGGTTTCCCCGGCAGGAGAAGAAATCCAGTTCCAGTTTCAGCGTATTGTTTCCATGAAAGAACTTCACACTCTTGCTCAGAGGGTGACAGTGAAACCGATAAGCCATAAAGTAAGTCTGAAACTGGAAACAGGTATTGACGGAAGTGTTACAAACAGCGGCGCACAGCATTTCTCTGAGGGCGACAAGCGTTTCTATGATAATACATATATGCAGTGCTGCCAGACTACCACACAGACTGGCCTGGACTTTGTGTTTACAACAGGCGTTGATTTTAAATGCGAAGGCCGTCCTGTAGATGTAAAACATCATATTGTTATGGACAGAAGAAAGATCTTTTGCGAATATACAATGGATCTGGAACCGGGACAGGAGCTGGTGATTGAAAAGATCAGCAATGTATTTACTTCCAGGGACAAAGACTGCGAAGGCCTGGATCTTAAAGGAATCCAGGAAAAGGGACTGGAAGAACTGAAAAAATCAGCAGAAATCGGTTATGCCCGCCTTGCAGAAGAAAGCGCCCAGGTATGGGAGAAAACTGTATGGGAGCAGACTCCGATCCTGATAGAGTCTGAAAACGCCCTGGATCAGCTTGCCATAAGATTTGCCCAGTATCATCTTTATATTATGACTCCGCGTCATGATAATCGTATGAATATTGGCGCTAAAGGATTAAGCGGTGAAGGATATAAAGGACATACTTTCTGGGATACAGATATTTTTGCCCTTCCATATTTTACTTTCAGCGATCCAGAGGTTGCTCGTTCTCTGGAGGAGTATCGTTATCTTTCTCTTCCGGGAGCCCACAAAAAAGCAGCGGAAAATAATTATCAGGGAGCGCAGTTCCCATGGGAGTCCGCATGGCTGGATGACGGAGAGGTGACGCCTGTATGGGGCGCTGCAGACATTATTACAGGACTTCCTACCAAAATCTGGTCTGGATTTATTGAGCAGCACATTACGGCTGACGTTGCCTATGGCGTATGGCAGTATTATATGGTAACAGGCGATCAGGACTACATGGACAAATATGGATATGAGCTTCTGATGGACACTGCAAAATTCTGGGCTTCCCGTCTGGAATGGAGCCAGGAGGACGGACAGTACCATATTAACGACGTAGTAGGACCGGACGAATATAAAGAACATGCAGATGACAATGCTTTTACAAACTATATGGCTCACTGGAATCTTGGCATTGCCATGGAGTATTACCAGGAACTGAAAGAGAAAAATCCTGAAAAATTTGCAGAGTTAAATGAAAAGATGGGACTTGAGGAGGCTTATAAGGTATGGGAGGAGCGTCGTCCGCTGATCTACCTTCCGAAGCCAAGAGAAGAAGACCTTGTGGTTGCACAGGACAGAAATTACCTGACCTATCCTACCATTGATCTGACCAAATATAAAGAAAGCGACCAGGTGGGAAGCCTTTTCCGCGATTATAATCTGGAGCAGGTAAACCATATGCAGGTTTCCAAACAGGCGGATATTATGATCCTGTTCCTTCTGATGGAGGATCTGTTCAGTCTGGATGTTAAGAAGGCAAACTGGGATTATTATGAGCCAAAGACTACCCATGATTCTTCCCTGTCTCTTTCTACCCATGTAATTCTTGCCAATGACATGAAGGATAAGGCCCTGGCTTATAAACTTTTCCAGAAGGCGATCCGTATTGACGCAGGAGAAAATATGAAAACCTCTGACGCAGGAATCCACGCAGCCTCTCTTGCAGGAATCTGGCAGTCTGTAGTCTTTGGATTCGGCGGAGTGCGTATGCTTCACGGAAAACTTCGCATCTGTCCTCTGCTTCCTGAACAGTGGAAAAAACTGGATTTTACATTCTTCTGGCAGGGTCAGAGACTTCATGTAGTGATCGACAAGGATACGCTTAAAATTGTAAACGAAACAAAGACCAAAACAGTAGAATTAAGCGTATATGGTAATAATTACCAAATTCTTGATGAAATAACTGTGAAATATGGAGAAATGGCATAAAGCATATTGACAACGAAAACGTTTTGGAATATAGTAAAAGCAGTCCAAAACGTTTTCGAAAAAATAAACTGAAAAAATTTTATGGAGGGAAATAAGATGAAAAAAAGTATTAAAAGAACAGTAGCAGTTACACTTGCATCTGTAATGGCTCTGTCAGCAGGAAGCGCAGTAACTGTTCATGCAGCAGAAGAAGGCGATTTTAAAGGCCGTACACTGAACGTAGGTATCTGGGGCGGAAACGACCAGGAAGCGGCTGCTCTTGACGAAATGAAAGCAGCTTTTGAAGAGAAGACAGGCGCAGAGGTTGTATTTAAGACTTATACAGATTACAACACACAGATCCAGGCAGACTTCATTGCTAAGACAGCTCCTGACGTATTTTACATTGACGCTAACATGTTCCCATTTTATTCAAACCTTGGAGTGATGGAACCCCTTGATCCAGAAGAAATGGAAGTTGACCAGTATTATGAAAACCTGATTTCTGCATTTACAGCAGAGGATGGAACAGTATACTGCATTCCGAAGGATGTTTCCACACTGGCAACATATTACAACATTGACCTTCTGGAATCTGTTGGTGTGAAACCGGAAGATATTCCGGCTTCTCTGGAAGAGTACAAAGAGTTCCTTCCTGAGCTTCAGGCAAAACTGGACGAGGAATACGGCGAGGGTATGGTTGCAGCTATGACATACAATCCTGAGCTTTCTCGTCAGATCTATGTTCTTGAAGAGAACGGCGCAAGCATTATTGACGAAAACGGCATGGCTACTTTAAGCACAGACGGTGTAGTAGAAAACGCACAGTTCCTTGTTGATCTTGTTCAGACAGGCGCAGTAAAAACTCCGGCAGATCTGGGACTTGGCTGGAACGGCGAGGCATTCGGCGTTGGCAAAGCAGCTATCATGGAAGAAGGAAACTGGGTATACGGCACACTGAAAAAAGACTACAGCGATATCAACTTTGGCGTAAAAGAAATGCCTACATATAATGGAAATCAG
>URWL01000301.1 GCA_900551465.1 uncultured Blautia sp.
TTCTGGTTCTGCGTGGCATTTGGGTAACAGTAACCGGACAGCTGGAAATGGATGGGGAGCTATTTTTGTTTTTACTTGTCGTAGCAGTTCTGGCTGCAGCTTTATTTCAGAAAATGAGACGTTATGTCTGTACGTCCTGCCACAACGTTCCAGTGCTGAACCAACTCCTCAGTAAGGAGCAGATAGCGCAGCTGCTGGATGGGGAATGCTTTGAACGAATACCCTTTGAAGATGTGTCTATGAAACAGTATTTGGAAATTTACCGAAGTCAAAACTGGATGTTGATGGGTGGGAAGCTGATCTCAAAAAAGCTGGCTTTATGGGTAACAATGGATCGGTCTAAAAGCGATACTTTGCTGAAAATTCTTTATCTAAATGGAACAACTGCAAAGGCAAGAATTGATCTGGAGATCAGAGAAAACAGGTATGAAGAATTTACTTCTGTGCTGAGAGAACTGACCGGATACGAGAGATTTCTTAACCTGTCTGGAAAAGAGAAGCAACTGGCAGAGAAATTTGCATCCTTCTTTCCGGAGCTTCCTTCCGATCAGGAGCGTATGGCCACATTTCTTACTCATGATGTTACAGAGATTCGAAAGGATTTTATCCAGACATTTTCTCCGCCGGATGGCAGGAGGAAAAAACGAAGCAGACAGGACTGCTTTAATGGCTAAACAATTACTGAGGTGATTTAAAATGAAGAAATGTCGGTACTGTGGTAAAAATTTAAACAGCGGATATGAATTTTGCAGCAGTGAATGTGAAAATAAATATAGGACAAGCACTAAAAAAGACAACCATAAAATAAAATATTTTATTATGGGTGTTATTGCTGGATTTCTTGTGATGTTTTATGGCATTTTATTGAACACCAGTTCTGTTATAGGGGCCGGAATCATGCTAATGGGTATAGATGTTACTGTACTCCCATTTACAACCCCTGAAACTATTGAAATTTTAGGATATCAAAAATCGAAAATTGCAGGGAGAATTTGTGGTTTGGCACTTATCACAGTTGGAATATGGTTTGAATTTTTTTATGATAAATGCTAATTGTATTGTATGATTTAGGTGGTAAAATTATGGGATCAATTTACAGAAGTGCATTTATTTTAGGCGTTGTCTTCCTTGCTCCAGTTATTTTTAAATACCTTACAGAAAAAAGTAAGGAGGATAATTCTGCTGTTTATACTGTGAAAATGCGCAGCAATATCATGAACTTATTAAAAATAATGACGATTATCTGTATTCCCCTGGGAGTTATGGCTGCCATTGCTTTTTTTGCATATTTTCCATCTAAGGATTGGGAAAATATGTGCTATACAGGGTTGGTGGTTTTCATCAGTATTGCAGATTTTTCTATGTGGAAATACTATAAAAACAGAAAAATTATTGTGCTTGACAGCAACAGGATAAAAGTAATAAATGGAAGAAAAAGCCGTATTTTTTCAGGAAATAAAATAACATATAAAAAAATAAACAACTGTAAAATAAAACTGTATTATAAGGATAAAAAAATTTTTACGTTTACCCGGCAGTTTGATAATTTTGAAAATTTAGAAGGCTGGCTGGATAACTTAAAATCAGAAGAAAGTACTGATATATTCTAAAAAGGAAGGTAACTGTGATCATGAAAAAACTTTTCGTATTAATTTTATCCGGGTCAGTTTTATTAAGCAGCTGCAGTCTAAAAAATAATTTATCAGGAGAAGCCACCATGCAAAAAAACTATAAAGAACTTGCGGAAATTTTTGAGAAATATGAGATACAGGGAACGACTGAGCAAATGATAGAGGATCTGGAACAGGATTATAAAGAGATGCCGCCGGAAGTGGAATTAAATAAGGCTGCAATGTTATTAACCGTATTAGGTCAGGGGGAATACGATTACGAAAACATGGCATGGACTCCTTATGCAAACGGTGTGTATACCTTTGATGTGGAATTTTTCAATGTAGAGAAAATGTATACTGATTTTCTGACAGGTGTTTCGTCTTTGGATAAGGAAGAGCTTGATTTTAA
The DNA here is from genome assembly GCA_900551465.1 of uncultured Blautia sp. Lineage (GTDB taxonomy): Bacteria > Bacillota > Clostridia > Lachnospirales > Lachnospiraceae > Blautia_A. Next base: position 2,023 of record URWL01000301.1, read on the forward strand.
GAATATACAGGAAGATACCAGTCAGGTGAACTGGGAAGAAGGAACAGGAACAGGAAAACGAACCGTTACGTTTGAATGGCAAAACAGACAGTTTACTTTGGAGGCGGAAGGGGTTGACGACTGGTTTGATGTAAGCGTTGCAAACGAGCTGAATAAAATTATTAAAGAATATGGAGATGAAAAACAGTTGTTTTTTACCAGCGACGGATATCAGGAGGGGATTGTTTTTTACCGCGATAAAGAGTGGGCAGAAGGATTCCAGCTGGAAACCGGACTGGAGCTTGTGGAGTTCAATTAGAAAAATAAAAAATTAACTTTAAAATCTGCAGGACAAAAGGAATTTCATGAAAAATCCCAGAAATCAAATCCAAAATGGAAAAGAAACATCAAGTCATTATACGATTCGTTCGGAAGGTTATTTATGTTGGCTGTTTGCCTTTTTCGGCGTATGCAGTACAGGTTTACTGATCTATAGTATTATCATAAAGGAGGCTTTGTGGGCAATCCTGTTTCTGCTGCTCATTTCCATGGTGATGGCGACTGCAGCTTTTAATATCGGCTTATGGAAAGTAGAAGTAAACGATATGGAAATCATGTATCGCTCTACGTTTGGCAGCGTAAGAAAGTATTATTTTGGAGATATCACAAAGGGTGTATATAAAAAGAGCGGCGCCTTTCGGGTTTACATAGGAGAAAAAAGAATATTTACCTTTGATGATAATATGGACAATTCATTGTTTATTGAACAAATGAACCGATTACATATTCCTGTCTGGAGTTATAGTTTTTTTCTCAAAATGAAAAAGAAAGCTAAATAGCTAAAAAACATTTTAACAGCATTGGCATCACTTGATTTTTAAGGTGTGAAATAAAATGAAAAAGAAATCTGTCTTTTTTATAGTTTGTATTATTATGGCAGTTTCTATTACAGCAATGATTTCCATTCTGCTTGGACACAAGGGTAATACGGCTAATGTCAATCGTGTAATTGGTACCTCCACGTTGTATGAGGAAGAACAGATCAACAAAGCCTTTGATGCTGTAGAAAATAAGTTTAAATCCGATTTTAAGGGCTGCACATTAACGGAACTGCGCTATGACAAAGGAGTAGAAAATAAATTTGTTGATGAAATGCAGCGATATCAGACATTACATAATCGGGAGCTTATGATTGTATTGTCTGATTTTGTAACGGACAGGAGCGCCGGAGACTTAGGCATGATACCGAATGAAACTTATACGGACTGGAGCTGGAGTCTGGTACGAGTTGA
>URWL01000302.1 GCA_900551465.1 uncultured Blautia sp.
AGGATTTAGCATCATGCCTAATTCTTTTAGTGTAGCTTCCGGATACTGCAGTCTCAGCTCCGCAGTTTCTGCAAGTCCTTCTGTCAGGGACTGAAATCCCATTCTGCTCTCTATGAGCTTGATGTCTTCGATCTGCTTCACTGCCGCACTTACCGTCTTATTAATGTTTGCTGTTTCGCAGTTTACTTTCCGGTTCACAGAATTTCTCATTTCTTTCAGAATCCGGATATTTTCCAGATTCATCAGAGCCACATTTGCCTCCATGACTGCCAGAATATCTACGATCTGCGCACCCTCTTTCACATAGACCACATATGATTTTTTACGCAGAACAATTTTGGCATCTATCTGGAAACTACGGATAAGTTCCTGCAGCTGTTCTGCTTTCTGACGATCCGGACATACGATTTCAAAATGATACCCTTTCTCAGGATCACTTATAGAGCCGGACGCAAGAAAAGCACCGCGGATAAAAGCCCGCTTACAGCAGCTTTGCTGTGTTACCAGACTGTTGTCTGAGCAAAGAGATTCCCCATCTGCTTTACTTAGGGAAAGTTTCGTCCCCTGAAGAATATTCCTGATCTCATCAGGATTTCTGATTTCTACATAATATAGATTTCCCTTCTTCATTTGACGGCTTTCGCGGACAGCAATCTCTGTCTCTATATTAAATGTTTTTTGTAATAATGTAAAGCCTTTTCTTACGACTGCTGCATTTTCTGTCTGCAGCCGAAGTTTCCCCTCAGAAGTAACCCTTCCACAGGCGCACAGCAGCGCTGCTGTCTCCGCTATCCTGCAGTGTCGGGCAGGACTGATCTGTCTGGAAAGTTCTTCCTTCACCATCCCTGAAAAAGACAATTTCCATTTCTCCTGTTCTGTTATTTTTTCAGAAGCGCATCCTTTCCTATATCACGGTGTTCCAGCCGTATTCCGTATTCAGCAGTTTCCTGCAGACGTCCATGAAGCACTCTGGCAAGTGTTACCGATCTGTGCCTTCCGCCTGTACAGCCAATGGCAATAACAAGACTGGTTTTTCCCTCTCTGACATAATTAGGAATCAAAAATCGGATCATATCTGTAAGCTTATCTGCAAACTCTCCCGCAGCCGGACTGTCCATTACATATTCATAGACGTCATCATCCATTCCTGTGTGAGGTCGCAGTTCATCAATATAATACGGATTCGGTAAAAACCTCACATCGAAAACAAGATCCGCATCGTCGGGTATACCATACTTAAAACCAAACGACAGAACAGATATCACCATATTTCCAAATTTTCCATTATCCACAAAAATACGGTTAACTTCTTTTTTCAGTTCCCGTGTAAGAAGTCTGGTGGTGTCAATGATATAATCCGCTCTCTCTTTCAAAAAGCGCATTTTTTCCCGTTCCTGACGAATTCCCTCATCTACCCGTCCATACATAGCAAGAGGATGGCTTCTTCGTGATTCCTTATATCTTTTTACAAGAACACGGTCATCTGCATCCAAAAACAATATTTCAAATTCATATCCTGCTTCATTTAACTGATCCAGTACATGCTCCAGTTCTTCCAGAGATCTTCCGCTTCTGGCATCAATCCCTATTGCGGCATTCTGAACATCCTCCCCCTGCATCCCTGCCATCAGAGACACAAATTTACTTACAAGGGGGATCGGAAGATTATCCACGCAAAAATAGCGGGCATCCTCCAGCATTTTCAGAGCAGTACTTTTCCCTGCTCCGGATAAACCTGTTACAATCACAAGACGCATCTCTTATCTCCCGTAAAAAAGTTAAAATTCTCCCAAAAATTTCACCTCTGGCTCCAGTGTCACTCCAAACTTCTCATAAACTGTATGAATCACGTGATCCATCAGTGCCCTTACATCTTTGGCAGTAGCTCCTCCTGCATTAATGACAAAGCCACAATGCTTCTCGGATACCTGTGCCCCGCCGATGCGGCAGCCCCGCAGTCCGCTGTCCATGATCAGTTTCCCTGCAAAGTATCCTTCCGGACGCTTAAATGTACTTCCTGCACTTGGAAAATCCAACGGCTGTTTTTCTGTTCGTCTGTCTGACAGCTCCTTCATTCTGGAACGTATCTCTTCCTGATTGCCTTCCTCAAGAGTGATTACCGCTTCTAATACCAGATATCCGGAAGTTTTTATAATACTGGTACGGTATCCCATCTCCAGTTTTTCTGCAGGGATCGTCAGTATCTCCCCTTCTCCGGTAAGAACTACAGCCTCTTTTAATACATCTTTCATTTCTCCGCCATAAGCGCCTGCATTCATCACCACTGCGCCTCCCAGCGTCCCGGGAATTCCTCCGGCAAATTCGAATCCTGTCAGAGAAGCATTTTTGGCAGCCACTGCAACAGATGACAGAAGCGCGCCGGCACAGGCACGGATCTGTTTTCCTTCTACAGTGATCTCCGACATATTACGATCCATCTGGATAATCACGCCCCGGTATCCTTTGTCACTTACAAGAAGATTGCTTCCATTCCCTAAAACAAAAAAAGGGATCTGTTCCTTTTTGCACAGCTTTACCACATCTGCAATCTGCTGCTTTTCTTCCGGCATGGTAAATATATCAGCCGGTCCTCCGATCCGAAAAGTTGTATGATTGCTCATTGGCTCATCAAAAAGTACCCTTTCCTTTCCCAGAAGTTCAATAAATTTCTGTCTGATCTCTTCTTTCACAGATTCTTTTCCTCACACTTTCTATTTATTTTTTAATTTTTCTTTTTCTTTTCCATCAGAAGATCTCTGACCGCCTCTCCGGCAATCAGCATTCCTGCCACGCCGGGAACAAAAGATATACTGCCGGTCAGAGTTCCTTTTTCTATTCCGTTTCCCCGTGGGCAGCGTTCCCGGGAATACAGCACTTTCACTTTACGAATTCCTTTTTTACGAAGTTCGGAACGCATTTTTTTCGCTGCAGGGCAAATATTTCCTGTTCTGGAAATATCTGCGATCTCAAACCTGGACGGATCGATCCGCCCCTCTGTTGCCAGACAGGATATTACCGGTGTATGGCTTGCTGCAGCCTGTTCAATGAGAAGAAGCTTTGACTCCATCGTATCAATGGCATCTATGATGTAATCATAAGATTTAAGATCAAACATCCCTGCTGTATCTTTATTATAAAAAGTCTCATAGGTATGCACCAGGATATTTTCGTCAATATCCCGTATCCTGTCCTTGGCTATCTGGACTTTTTTACGGCCAATAGTTGAATTCAGAGCAAACAGCTGTCTGTTTATATTCGTTGCTGACACTACATCAT
>URWL01000303.1 GCA_900551465.1 uncultured Blautia sp.
TATGCTATCATATATTTTGTCGATGAGGGGAACACCTCAGAGAGCACAACAAAATATGCGATAGTGGCGTAGTTGGTAACGCGCGACCTTGCCAAGGTCGAGACCGCGGGTTCGAGCCCCGTCTATCGCTCTTAAGACCAGAGCAGATATTGTTCTGGTCTTTTTGTTCATCAAAAATACTGGGCATTCTGTACCAGCTTTCTTAGAAATTCGCCCTGTTCCCATTTACTATTCATAAAATACTGGAAAAGAAGGTCATTAAAATGAATTACACATACCTGGATATGAAATCTTATACAAGGAAAAAACATTTTGAATACTTCAGCGGGCTGGCTTACCCATATGTAGGTGTTACTGTTAATGTGGATATTACAGAACTGATCCACTTTATCAAAGAACAACGGCTTCCATTTTTTCTGACCATGTGCTATTGCGTTTCTACAGCAGCAAATCAGATTCCTGAATTCCGCCAGAGGATTTTAAATAACCAGATCATAGAGTATGATCACTGCCAGACCTCTCATACCGTGGCATTGGATAACGGAACCTATTGCTATTGTCAGCTGGACAGCTGCTGCTCTTTCGAAGAATATATTCCTTATGCTGTAAAAGAGCAGGAAAAAGCAAAACAGACCCCTTCCATTGAAGAATCGGAAGAAGATATCCTGGATAAGATTTTTATCTCTACTGTCCCTTGGATTTCTTATACCTCTCTGATCAATCCGGTTCCTTCTCCTGCAGACACCAACCCAAGGATCACATGGGGAAAGTATTTTGTACAGAACGGCCGGACACTGCTTCCCCTTTCAGTATTATGCCATCATGCACTGGTAGATGGATTACATATTTCCAGGTTTTATCAAATGTTGGAAAAACAATTTGAAAACATAACAAAACACAATTAAAAATGATACTTCCCTAAAAAGAAAGAGTCCAGGTCAACCCTGAACTCTTTTTTATATAGCGCTGCAGACAATAACCACTGTCTCCATTTTATTAATGATGGAACAGTCTGATGCCTGTAAATGCCATTGCCATTCCATACTTATTGCAGGTTGCGATCACATCCTCATCTCTTACGGATCCACCCGGCTGTGCAATATATTTTACACCGCTTTTATGTGCTCTTTCAATATTATCACTGAATGGGAAGAAAGCATCTGAGCCAAGAGTTACATCTGTAAGCTGATCCAGCCATGCACGTTTTGCCTCTCTTGTAAACACCTCAGGTTTTTCTGTAAAGATACGTTCCCATGCGCCGTCTGCAAGAACATCCATATATTCCTCACCGATATATACATCAATAGCATTGTCTCTCTCTGCACGGCTGATTCCCTCTTTAAACGGAAGGTTCAGAACCTGGGGACTCTGACGAAGGAACCAGTTGTCAGCCTTCTGTCCGGCCAGTCTGGTACAATGTACACGAGACTGCTGTCCGGCGCCTACGCCGATAGCCTGTCCGTCCTTAACAAAGCATACGGAATTGGACTGTGTGTATTTCAGAACGATCAGAGAAATTTTCATATCACGTTTTGCTTCCTCAGAAAGTTCTTTATTATCTGTTACAATATTGGCGATCAGCTCATCATTGATCTCAAGTTCCTGTCTTCCCTGCTCAAACGTCACGCCAAATACTTCTTTATGTTCCAGCGGAGCCGGTACAAAATCAGGATCGATCTCAATAACATTGTAGTTTCCTTTTTTCTTAGCTTTCAGGATTTCCAGAGCTTCTTCTGTATATCCCGGAGCGATCACACCATCAGAAACCTCTCTCTTAATAAGAAGAGCTGTATCTTTATCGCATACATCAGAAAGAGAAATAAAATCTCCAAAGGAAGACATACGGTCAGCTCCTCTTGCTCTCGCATACGCACAGGCGATCGGAGAAAACTCTTTCCAGTTCATATCATCCACCCAATAGATTTTAGCAAGGGTTTCTGTAAGCGGAAGTCCTACAGAAGCACCTGCAGGAGAAACATGCTTAAAGGATGTTGCCGCAGCAAGTCCGGTTGCTTTTTTCAGATCTCTTACCAGCTGCCAGCCATTAAATGCATCCAGGAAATTAATATATCCCGGTCTTCCGGAAAGTACCTTGATCGGAAGCTCACTTCCGTCTTTCATAAAGATTCTGGATGGTTTCTGATTTGGGTTACATCCGTATTTTAACTGTAATTCATTCATTACCTGCATCCTCCTTATTTGTTTTTATTTACAATCGCAGTCTCATATTTTCCGGTTTCAATATCAATATAGCGCACAAAAAGGGAAACCTTATTTTCCTCATTAAGACTGTTCCACAGAAGATCTGTAAATTCCTTCATATCGTCCGGAATGCTTACCAGCTTAGGCTCTCCTTCAAAGCTTGGAAGTGGATTTCCATCACATTTATAGGTATGAATAAAACGTCCTTCACCTGCAGCAGCTTTTTCGTAAGCATAAGTATAACGGAGACATGCATCCGGGTTGCCATTATTGCTTTTCAGAATAGACATTGCATAGCTGTAATTTCCATTTTCAATATGCATGACACCGGATATACGAGGTGTATAGTTTGGTCCGTCAGGCTCAAATTCACGACATCTTAATGACTGTTCAAAGGTCATCTGTTTGTCCATACCTTCATAAATTGTATCTGTCTGATCTCCATTTGTAACAATCGTCTTATTTCCAAGTACACGAACCGGAGCATAAATGATCAGGCTTGGATCAGTCAGCTTGGAAGGATCAAATGCCTGTGTGCGGATTCCTTCTCCTTCTGTTACAAACACACGATTTCTGCTGTTCTCACTTCTTCCCATGATAAAGTAAGCTGCCACTGCCTTCGTTCCGTCAGCTGTGCGGCCCAGGATAATTCCTCTTCCCGGATAAGAATTGTTTTTCAGTTCATTTTCCAGTGATATCATTTCCATCGTCTGATCTCCTTTTTCTTGGTAGAAATTCTCTTTTTGTAATAAACATTATAGCTCTGAAACGCAAATAACCGCCTGGGTAGTCTGTATTTCAGGCTGCCCAGGCGGTCGGCTAAACACTTACTGCACTCCCCACAGGTAAATCCTGCTTTCCGCCAGTCATGCAGTCGTTATTATTAATATATAATACTTTTTTTTATTTTTCAAGAGGAAAAATATGATTATTCATCCACACTGTAATTCGGAGCCTCTTTTGTAATGTGAATATCATGAGGATGAGACTCTTTTAAGGATGCTGCAGAAATTTTAACAAACTTTCCGGTAGTCTTCAGTGTTTC
>URWL01000304.1 GCA_900551465.1 uncultured Blautia sp.
ATCTACAACTGTATGACTAAGCTTCAGCGGGATGCCAAAATCATCCAGACACTGGACAATGTTCCGTTTCAGACCTCCTGAATAAGGCATAAGCTCTGCCACAACCTTAACCTTTGCACCTTCCAGAGTCATTCTTCTTGCCATGATCAGACCTATATCCCCGGAACCCAGGATCACCACCTCCCTTCCCGGAAGACGGCCTTCCATATTTACAAGCCTCTGGGCAGTACCTGCAGAAAAAATCCCGGCCGGACGGTATCCGGGTATGTTCAGCGCTCCCCTTGACCGTTCTCTGCACCCCATGGCAAGGATCACTGCCTCTGCCTGGATTTCCAGAAGTCCTTCTTCTCTGTTCAGAGCAGTGATCTTTTTATCCGGACTGATATCTATAACCATGGTATTCAGCCGGTACTCCACCTCTGCTTCCTGTGCCATCCGGATAAATCTTTCTGCATATTCCGGTCCTGTAAGCTCTTCCTTAAAGGTATGAAGACCGAAACCATTATGGATACACTGATTTAAGATTCCTCCCAGTTCCCGGTCTCTTTCCAGGATCAGAACCTTTTTCATTCCGTTTTTCTTTGCGGATATGGCTGCCGCCAGTCCTGCCGGTCCGCCTCCAATAACCACTATCTCATAGTTTTCCATGATCTTTCCTCCCGCTTTCTGTATTTTTCACAATGAATCCTTATTCACACCTTCTATAATTCCGGAATGCCCTCCGGTCTTGGTAATATCTGCCATATCCACATGTAATTCTCTGGCCAGGATCTCCATGGTCCTGGGTGCACAGAAACCGGACTGACACCTTCCCATACCGGCTCTTGTCCTTCGCTTGATCCCATCCAGGGATTTTGCTCCCAGAGGTCTGTGGATGGCATCCAGGATTTCTCCCTCTGTGATCTTTTCGCAGCGGCAGACGATATTTCCATAAGCAGGCTGTTCTTTTATCAGCTTCCGATACGCTTCTTTATCAAGAGTTTTTGGATCAAGGATCCCCTTTCTTTCAGAAATAAAATCTGTTTTTTCTTTCAGTCCCATTTTTTCTTTCAGGATTCCTGCTGCCATTTCACCGACAGCAGGAGCTGCCGTCAGTCCCGGTGATTCAATGCCCGCACAGTCCAGAAAGCCCGGCGCATCCTCCGGTTCTCCTATAATGAAATCATCTCCGTCCTCATGGGCACGCAGTCCTGCAAAAGAAGTAATCACCTGACGCATAGGAAGATTCTTTACATTCATCCCTGCTTTTTCCAGAACCTGATCCAGACCTTCTCTGGTGGTGCAGGTACCCTCTTTATTATCCGTATCTATGGCAGTTGGACCCAGAAGCAGATTTCCATGTACGGTAGGCGCCACAAGAATTCCTTTGCCATATTTTCCCGGAAGAGCAAAAATCGTATGAGAAACATGATTTCCTGCACTGTGATCCAAAAGACAGTATTCGCCTCGTCTGGCTGTAATATGTAATTTTTTCCCACTGACCATATTATGGATCCTGTCTGCATAAACGCCTGCTCCATTTACGATCCATCTGCCACGGAAGATTCCTCTGGAGGTGGAAACCTCCCATCCTTCCTCCAGCCTGCTGATTCCATTTACTTCCGTGTCAAAATAAAATACCACTCCGTTTGCCGCCGCATTTTCTCCAAAAGCAATATTCATACCAAAAGGACATACAATTCCTGCCGCAGGCGCATACAAAGCCGCATATACCTGATCTGAAATATTCGGTTCCATCTCCTTCACCTGTTCTCCATCAAGAATTCTGAGATCCCTGACTCCGTTTTTGATCCCTCTGTCATAAAGCTCCTTAAGACGCGGAAAATCCTCTTCATGGAGGCAGATCACCAGAGATCCGTTTCTCTTAAATGGAAAGTCCAGCTCCTGCGCCAGCTTTTCCATCATTTCACTGCCTCTTACATTGAGCTTTGCTTTCAGGGAACCTTCCCTGGCATCATAACCGGCATGGACAATGGCGCTGTTTGCCTTTGAAGTACCGCAGCAAAGATCCTCTTCCTTTTCCAGCACACAGATCTTTGCCTGATATCTGGATAATTCTCTTGCACAGGCAGTGCCCGTCACACCTGCGCCAATAATCACTACGTCATACATCATGTTCTCTCTCCTTTTCACCTGATTCAAAAAGCCTGACAAATAAACGCAGCTGTTCTGTGCGCTATCTGTCAGGCTCTCTTCTCTCTTGCCTTAATAATTCAGTTTTATCATTCCGCAGCCGCTTCCTACATCCTCCACACCTGATGACAGGTAGAGGAAACCCCGCAGGCTCCTGCATCCAGTGCCGCCATTACCGACTCTCTGTCTGAGATCAGTCCTCCTGCAATGATCCTGGTCTTTATAGACTGACTAAGCTTCCTGATGATCTTTGGCATCACCCCGGGAAGCACTTCCATAAAGTCCGGTTTTACACTGTGCTGCTGGCTGCAGATATTTTCATATGCCATAGAATCCAGAAGGAATACCCTAAGGACTGTATACATGGACAATTCCCTTGCCCGTTTGATCAGCGCCGGTCTGGTAGTGATGATCCCATCTGCCTCTGTGTCTGTATGGACAAAATCAACAGCAATCTCTCTTGTACTGAGACCGCTGATCAGATCCACATGAACCATGGCGATCTTGCCGGCATCCTTTACTGTCTTTACGATTTCTTTCAGGGAACAGATGTCTCCATACAGAATAAAAACAATCTGTATTTCCGGAATACTGCAGCATTCCTTCAAATCTTCCGGACTTTTTATTGCCGCAATAATTGGATTGTCTTCTACTGCATCAAAAAATCTCTGGTCCATCTGTCTCATCCTGTCTTTCCTCTGGAACTGTTTTTACTATAGCATATAAAAAAGAAAAGTTCAATAAAATACATGTTAAATCCATGTATCAGATCACTTTATATAAGGACAGCCTTCTCCCATAAGATCTTCCAATGTGATTCCGTCAAAATACTCGTTGATCAGCTTATAAAAGTCCTGCCACATGCCGAGAGTTCTGCATTCTCCGGCTCTCTCGCAAAGATTCGGCTCATCTTCAAGACAGGCAATAGGCGCCAGAGACCCCTCTGTCAGTCTCAGAATACTGCCTACGGTATATTCTCCCGGGGCTTTTGACAGACGGTAGCCGCCTCCTTTTCCTCTGAGTGCATGAACAAATTTATTTTTGCTTAATACAGATACGATAGATTCCAGGTATTTTTCAGAAACTTCCTGTCTTTTTGCAATATCCATCAG
>URWL01000305.1 GCA_900551465.1 uncultured Blautia sp.
CACTACAAATGCTTATGTAGATATCCAGAAAATTGTAAGAGATACAGTCAGAGAGATTGGCTATACCCGCGGTAAATACGGATTTGACGCAGAAACCTGTGCGGTGATCACAGCCATTGATGAGCAGTCTGCAGACATTGCTCTTGGTGTAGATAAAGCGCTGGAGGCAAAAATGGGCGAAGATGAGATCGACGCTATCGGTGCAGGAGACCAGGGAATCCAGTTTGGTTATGCGTCCAACGAAACTGAGGAATATATGCCTTACGCTATTAATATGGCGCATAAGCTTGCACGTCAGCTTACCAAGATCCGTAAAGACGGAACCCTCAGCTACTTAAGACCGGATGGAAAAACCCAGGTAACTGTAGAGTATGATGAGGCAGGCAAACCGATCCGTATTGATGCAGTTGTATGCTCAACTCAGCATGATCCGGAAGTAACGCAGGAGCAGATCCACGAAGATATTAAGAAATATGTATTTGATGCTATCATTCCAGCAGACATGGTAGATGAGAATACGAAGTATTTCATTAATCCTACCGGACGTTTTGTTATTGGAGGACCTCATGGAGACAGCGGTCTTACCGGACGTAAGATCATTGTTGATACATATGGCGGAACAGGACGTCACGGCGGCGGTGCTTTTTCCGGAAAAGACTGCACTAAGGTTGACCGTTCTGCAGCATATGCAGCCCGTTATGTTGCAAAGAATATTGTTGCGGCAGGCCTTGCGGATAAATGTGAGATCCAGCTGTCTTATGCAATTGGTGTGGCTCAGCCTACATCTATTAATGTGGAGACATTCGGAACAGGAAAGCTTTCAGCTACAAAGCTGGTAGAGATCATCCGCGAGAACTTTGACCTTCGCCCGGCCGGAATCATCCGTATGCTTGACTTAAGAAGACCGATCTACAAACAGACAGCAGCTTATGGTCATTTTGGACGTACAGATGTAGATCTTCCGTGGGAAAAACTTGATAAAGTTGAAGATCTGAAGAAATACCTGTAAGATGATTTTATAGAAAATTTAGACATAGAAATCTGACGATGTGATATAATGAACGCACAGGCAGTAAATAATCTGATTTTGCTGCCATGCGTTCTTTTTTTGTTCAATAGAAAAGAGGGATAGGTTATGAAATTACGAACAAGGATCATAGTAGGATTTCTGATGATCATTCTGGTTCCTCTTCTTTTGTCTGCAGCTACACTTCATGGATTTAGAGAATCTCAGAACCGTAATATGGAAAAGAACAGAGCAGCTCAGGAAGCCGCTTCTGATTATGATTACGGAATTACTATTGCTGATTCTGAATCTGATGATGATGGGATCCAGATTATGACAAAGGATCTTTTTGTTTCTGCTTTGGTGATCCTTGTATTTACAGGTCTGTCTGTAGGTTTATGGATATACAGGAGCGTTGCAACTCCTCTTGTGAAGCTTCGCAAAGCAACACAGAATATAAAAGAGGGCAATCTGGACTTTGTTCTGGATGTAGAGGGAACAGACGAATTTTCCGAGCTCTGCCGGGATTTTGAGGAAATGAGGCGAAGACTGAAAGAATCAGCAGAAGAAAAGATCATTCTTGATAAAGAAAATAAGGAACTGATCAGTAATATTTCCCATGATCTGAAAACACCGATCACTGCGGTAAAAGGATATGTTGAGGGAATTATGGACGGAGTTGCGGATACTCCGGAAAAAATGGATCGTTATGTAAGGACGATCTATAATAAAACAAACGAAATGGATCATCTGATCAATGAGCTTACGTTTTATTCCAAGATCGATACCAACAGGATTCCGTATACTTTCAGTAAACTGAATGTGGAAGATTATTTTTCTGATTGTGCAGAAGAAATCGGGCTGGAACTGGAAACAAGAGGCATACAGCTTTATTATGCAAATTATGTAGACGGGAATGTTCAGGTGATCGCAGATGGAGAGCAGATCCGCCGTGTGATCCATAATATCATAGGCAATGCCATTAAGTATATGGATAAACAGAAAGGTGTGATCCAGATCCGGGTTAAGGATGTAGGGGATTTTGTACAGGTGGAGATCGAGGATAATGGAAAAGGAATTGCTTCCAAGGATCTGGCTTTTATTTTCGACCGTTTTTACCGGACTGATGTTTCCAGAAATTCCTCTAAGGGAGGAAGCGGAATCGGCCTTTCTATCGTACGCAAGATCATGGAGGATCACGGCGGCAAAGTGTGGGCCACCAGCAGGGAAGGAATCGGAACCATTATGTATTTTGTTTTGAGAAAATATCAGGAGGTACCAATGAAATGAGCAAGATACTGATCATTGAAGATGAAGAAGCGATTGCGGATCTTGAGAAAGATTATCTGGAGCTTTCCGGATTTGAAGTGGAAATCGCAAACAGAGGAGATACAGGACTGGAAAAGGCCATGAAGGAAGAATACGATCTGATCATCCTGGATCTGATGCTTCCGGAAGTGGATGGATTTGATATCTGTAAGCAGGTTCGGCAGGAAAAAAATACGCCTATTATTATGGTTTCGGCCAAAAAAGATGATATTGACAAAATTCGGGGACTTGGACTGGGCGCAGACGATTATATGACGAAACCGTTCAGTCCAAGTGAACTGGTTGCTCGTGTAAAAGCGCATATGGAGAGATATAACCGTTTGGTAGGATCCAGTGCTGTAAAGAATGATATTATAGAAATTCGAGGCATCAAAATTGATAAGACGGCAAGACGTGTGTGGGTAAATGGCGAAGAAACAACCTTTACAACTAAGGAGTTTGATCTTCTTACCTTCCTTGCAGAAAATCCAAACCGGGTGTTTACTAAAGATGAGCTGTTCCGGGAGATATGGGCAATGGAATCTGTGGGAGATATTGCGACAGTAACTGTTCATATCAAAAAAATAAGAGAAAAGATTGAATTCAATACAGCCAAACCTCAGTATATTGAGACCATATGGGGAGTGGGGTATCGGTTTAAGGTGTGAGGATTCTGGATCGGAGAGATTATCTCCGGTCCATTTTTCGTTATATTCATCTGACTCTTATTACAAAAGAAGATAATTTGATTTGTATTGTTTTGGCGCGTTTCCACTTATTTACCAAATAAAAACAGGATAAAACAATAAAAATCAATAAAAAATGATAAAAAATCATTGACAAATATGTAGAATATTGTTATACTGAGTACATCAAGTTAAGAGAAGCATTTTTATGAGTATGCAAAGGG
>URWL01000306.1 GCA_900551465.1 uncultured Blautia sp.
CTTACAATGGCACTCCCTGACTGGGAGATATCTCGATAGCGGACAAACATTTCTGTATTTTCTGCCGTCAATGTCACCTGTGCGCCTTCTGTAAAAGCCGGATCCTTCTGAGCCAGACTATTGTCCGGCACTGTTACCGGAATCCCGTCCACAGCTTCCGCCAGAAGAGGAATACCGTCCATATTTACTGCACAGTATTTCTCAATAGGTATTCCGCCCAGAAGCTCAGAAACTGCTGTTTTCATAAGCTGACAGCTGTTTTCCTTTCCATCTCCAAAAGCATACTGTATATTAATATGATCTTTTGTATGTCCCATACTTTTGCCAGAGGGATTAAATACTTCAATCTCTGCTATAGTATCTCTAGGTATAACCAGTGCATTCAGCTGCTCTGTTACCCTGTCCATGGAAACAAGAAATACCGCATCTGCCTGTCCCGCGTCAAACTGTGTGCTGTAACTGGAAACCGGATCTCTTGTATCAATACCCAGAAAAAGGAAATTGCTGAGATGATCGTTATATTTGTACTGATTCCCCTTATATTCTATCTTTTCTACAGATGAAGAAACTCCATCCGAACTGCTGACTGCTGTAATCTGAGTCTGCTTCGGAAGCTGACTCCAGAGAAAAACTCCTCCTGCCAGTACTGCTGCTGCCGTAAGGCCTGATACTACAAGGATTCTCTTTTTCTTTTTTTGCTCTCTTCTTGAACTCATTTTTACTTATTCTTTTTCAGAACTGCTGTCTTCGCCTTCTTTGTCATCGGATCCGGACTCATCAGACTCCGTAGTATTCTCTTTCTCCTCTTCAGGAACAGCCGATTGTTTTTCCAGCTCTGCAGCACGTTTTTTTACATTTTCGTAATCTTCAATACCTTTTTTCTGTTCCTCTGCAAGCTCTGTCAGTTCTTCTGTTTCTTTTTTTGTACTTCTGTGATCCACAACTACAAGCGCTGCCATGATCAGCACAAGAACACTGCATAAAACTGCCAGGAGCATATTTACTTTTCCCTTGCTTTTTGCATTATTCCAGTTCACTTTTTATCCTGCCTTTCTCTGCGCAGTCCTAGGCTTCTTTCTTAACCTCTGTTTTCTGATAATACTGACCATATTTCTTATAATACTTATCCTGTCTCCGGTCAGTTTTGTTCAGAACACTTCCCAGCACCCTGCATCCGGTTTTTCGGATACGATTTACAGATTTCTGGGCAAAACGGTAGCTGACCGCCCCCTGTTCAATCACAAAAACTGCTCCGTCACAATATCTTGCTACAAGCACTGCATCAATAATATTGCCAACCGGCGGCGTATCACATAAAATATAATCATAATATCCTCTGATTTCCTTCATAAAAGCGCCAAACATTTCATCTCCTAAAAGTCCTGTAGGATCCGGTGTAGGTGCTCCTCCGAAAATAATATCCATATTCGGATAATTTGTTGCATAGATCAAATCTTTAACTGTAATCTGACCACTTAGAAATTCAGACAGACCGCGCACCTCCTGATTCACAAGAAAATGGCTGAAATATGCAGATTTTCGTATGTCTGCATCAATCAGAAGGACCTTCTTGCCAATGCTGCTGAGTTCTTTTGCAAGACTGATAGAAATATCACTTTTGCCCTCATTGGGATAACAACTTGTAATCAATATTGTTTTTATTCTTTTTCCTGTCATCTGGATATTGGTACGCAGGGTCTTGATTGCTTCATCATAAAGATAATCCTGCTTCCTGATATCCTCTATTTCAACACTTCTCATTAATAGCTTCTCCCTTTCTGCTAACGGCGTGTACCTTTTCTCTTATTGTAGTTCACATAATCTTTGCGGTCTGGTACAGAGGCAAGAACAGAAGTATCCAGATATCTGATCACATCATCCTCTGTCTTCAGAGTGTCATCCATTATTGCATATACTGCTACCACTGCTGAACACACAAAGATACCAAAAATAAGACCAAGAAGCATATTTTTCTTTAAGCTGGGTGAAGATCTCACTACAGGAATCTTACCTTCTTCTATAATCTTAGGCGGAATAACCTCCATTTTATCTCCAATAAAGTCAGAAGCTACATCTGCAATCTCGTCCACCAGCTTTTTGGCCAGGACAGGATCCGCGTCCTCCACTGTAATCTCCAGAATACGGCTGTCAGACGGATTCTCCACTGTAATCTTTTTTCTCAGATCTTCATCCGAAATATCTTTGAGTCCCAGATTCTCAATCACCTGCTGCAAAACCGGCGTACTGTTAAGCAATACCGTATAATCGCTTGTCAGGCTGCTTCCCAGCTGAAGATCTGCCAGAGAAGTCAGCGTTGTTTCTTTGGAAAGTACAAGCATGCTTGACGTAGACTTATAAGAAGGAGTAAGCATAAAGTGTGTAAATGCACCGCTGATGCAGCCTGCCAGAAGTCCAGCTGCCAGAATCAGCAGGAACTTTTTTTTCAGTGCTTTCAGGATTTCCAGAAGGTCTATCTCTACCTCGTCCTGATTTTCGTCGTCCAATATTTCCCCAAAATCTGTTTTTATCTTATCCAAACCAGTAATTCCTTTCATCTGACGTACAGGCCTGACTGCCTGTCAGTGAGTATTTATGGATATAAACACTCTTACTTTTAATTCTAACACACTTAAATATAGCATTGCAATAGTAAATACTGTAAGATTTTAAAGCTGTTTCAGCCAAATTCCGTACTATATGATATATTCCAGAATCCGTTCCACAATAAACACTGCTCCACATGCAATAAGCGCTACTGTCAGAAGACTTCTTTCCCAATATGCTGCGATAAGAGCTGCAATAAGTCCTGCTGCTCCGGCGATCATTCCCGAAGACGGCGCCGTCAGGATTGCCGGGAATGTCATAGCTGCCAGGCAGGCATAGGGGACATAATACAAAAAAGATTTCAAAAACGGACTGGTAATCTCTTTTTTAAAAAGGACCAAAGGCAGCATACGGATCAGATAGGTTACTGCCGCCATTACAAAAATATACATATAAATACTGTGATTCACGGTTTTTCCTCCTCTCCGTCTCCAACAGGGCAGAAATATGCAGCAGCTCCTGCTACTACCAACGTAGTGATAATGATCACAAATCCTGAAGAAACCCTGTTCAGCAGCGGCATGTAAGCAAACAGGCTGCTCATCGCCATGGCTCCTATAACCACCTTACATACTGCCCTGTGTTTTTTTGCCGGAGGAATGATCAGTGCCAGAAACAT
>URWL01000307.1 GCA_900551465.1 uncultured Blautia sp.
TTCCAGGTACATAAAGGAGAGATTCTGGGAATTGCAGGTGTAGAAGGAAACGGACAGTCTGAGCTTGTGAAGCTGATGACAGGACTGATGGAATCCACAAAGGGAACCATGGAACTGGATGGTCAGGACGTTACCAACTGGTGGCCGAAAAAACTTCGAGAAGCAGGAATGGGAATTGTTCCCGAAGACCGTTATGCACAGGGACTGTGCCGTGATATGAGTATTGCGGATAACTGTATTGCAGGTTATCACGGTGATAAGGATATCTGTACCAGAGGACTTTACAACAACAAAAAGATAAAAGAAAAACGGGATCAGTTTGTAGAAGAGTTTGATATTCGTATTGGTGATATTGACGGTAATATTTCCAGTCTTTCCGGCGGAAATGCTCAGAAGGTCATCATTGCCCGTGAGCTTTCTGCGAAGCCGAAACTCTTGATCGCCTGTCAGCCTACCCGTGGAGTGGATATCGGATCTATTGAATTTATCCACAAGCAGATTTTGAAATTCAGGGATCAGGGAAATGCGGTTATTCTTGTATCCAGTGAATTATCTGAGATTTTAAGTCTGTCCGACCGTGTGATCGTTATGTATAAAGGCCAGATTTCCGGTGAGATCTGTCCGAAGGAAGTATCCACGGCAGCCATTGGTCTTCTGATGGCAGGTATTTCCAGCGAGGAGGGTGAGAACGCATGAAAAAGGATGGAAAGCTGACAAAAACAATATTAAACTCCATTCTGCCGGTGATTCTGGCCTTTGTCCTGGGAGGTTTCATTATTCTGGCAATTGGGGAAAACCCGCTGGAAACATATGGGATCCTGATTCGTAAATCCCTGTTTACAGCAAAAGGTTTTATGAATACGCTGCATTATGCCTCTCCTTTGATCCTTACAGGTCTGGCTATTGCAATTACCTTTAAAGCAAATATTTACAACATGGGTGTAGAAGGACAGATGCTCCTGGGCGGTTTCTTTGCAGGAATTGCAGGCGCTTATCTTCCTAATATGAATTCTGTTCTTCACAAACTGATCTGCTTTGCAGTGGCAATCGTCTGTGGTATGGTATTTGCTCTGATTCCGGCTCTTTTAAAAGTAAAGTGCCGTGTAAATGAAATGGTAGTAACTCTGATGCTGAACTACGCAATGATCAAGGCGCTTGAGTTTATGACAACAGGTGTATTCCGAGATCTGAGCGCAGGCTATGTGGCGACTCCTACCATTCAGGAAAGCGCGATGTTCAGCCGTATCGGAACTTCCCGTATTACGTTGTTTACAGTGATCGTTCTGGTGATCCTGGTGGTTATGTACTTTGTGATGAAGAAGTCAAAACTGGGCTATGAGATCACAGCTATTGGAAAAAATCCGGAATTTGCAGAAGCAACCGGTATGAATGTAGGCAGAAAGATCGTTATCATGATGCTTATCAGCGGCGCTCTGGCAGGTATTGCAGGAGCTGGCTGGATGTGCAGTGAGCAGTTTAAATACACCTTAAGCTTTTCCGCTAACCCGGGACTGGGATGGGACGGTATGCTGATCGCTCTTCTGGGCGGACATTCTCCGGTAGGAATCTTTATTGCGGCTATTTTCTATGCGGCTCTGAAAACCGGAAGTGACAATATCAACATGTATACCAGCGTTCCAAAAGAAATCGTAGCCATCATCCAGGGTATGATCATTCTGTTCCTGGCTGTAAAATTCATCAGTGATAATACCAGGTTGTTTGACCGGTTCAAAAAAGTGAAGAAGGAGGCGGCATGATGGAATTATTAGGTAATATTTTATATGACACCGTTTATCACAGCGCGCCTATTATTCTCTGCGTGATCGGCGGTATGTTTGCATACAAGGCAAATGTTTTGAACATTGCATTGGAAGGTATGATGTTAAACGGAGCATTCGTATCTGTTCTGACTGCTTACCTGACAAATAATATCTGGATCGCCATTTTGGCAGCCATTGTAACCACACTGCTGTGGGGACTGGTATTCTCCTATCTGGGAATTACCTGCAAGGGAAATGTAATTGTTATCGGTCTTGGTATCAACCTGATCGTTCCTGCGATTGCCAAGTTTATTCTAAAAATGATGGAACTTGCCAATATCAACTTAAGCGGTGTAAACGTTGCAGACTTTAAGATCAATATTCCGATCATAGAGGACATCCCTTTACTGGGAAATATTTTAAGCGGACATCCGCCAATTACATACCTGGCATTTCTGGGAATTGCATTTTTCGCAGTTCTGATGTATAAAACACGTTTTGGCATCTATGTAAGAGTCGTAGGAGAAAATGAAGATTCCGCAATCAGCCTTGGTATCAAAACCAAACGCTATAAATATGCAGCGGTTCTTATCGGAGCTTTCTGCTGTGCGCTGGCAGGAATCGACCTGTCACTGGAGCGTCTGGCTATGTTTACCAATGATATGACTGCCGGACGAGGATTTATCGCAATCGCAGCTATCTACTGCGGTCAGGGGCGTCCCGTGGCTTCCGCACTGTATGCGATCCTGTTCGGTGTGGCCCGTTCTCTGTCTGTAAACTTAAGTGTTTTTGCAGGTCCGGCAGCCGGATTATTCGATACCATTCCATATATCATTATGGTAACTGTACTGGCAGTTGTATCTTATGTGAAGTTCCGCAATGTAAAGGTGAGAGGCTTCAAGATGGAGTAACAGGAGGATGTTATGGCAAAGACAGCATTAATTATTGTAGATATGGTTCGGGATTTTACAGATCCGGAAGGACTTGTTTATTATCCCCAGAATCGTGAAATTCTTCCGAATATCCGTAAGGTCCTGGATAAATGCAGGGAAAAAGATGTTCTGACAGTGTTTATGCAGCATACGAACCGTAAAGGGAAATTTGACCGTAAAGCAGCGGCAATGAGACCAAACTGTATCGAAGGAACCTTCGGAACAGAGATCGATCCCATGCTTCCTGTAGATGAGGAAAAAGATTATGTGATACAGAAACGCAGATACAGCGGCTTCTTTGGAACAGATCTGGATCTGGTACTTCGGGAAAATGATGTCCGCAATGTGATCATCGTGGGAACAAAGACAAACTGCTGTATCCGGGCTACAGTAACAGATGCCTTTTATCTGGATTACGAGCCCTATGTAGTCCGCGAATGTGTGGCAACAAATTCTGATGTGGTAAATGAAGTTCACCTTACCGATATTGACAAATATCTGGGACATGTGGTGGAT
>URWL01000308.1 GCA_900551465.1 uncultured Blautia sp.
ACACCATTCAGCCAAAAACTCAGATTCATTCTTTTATCCCTCCTAATGCTTCCCAGGCTCTTCTGGTCAGTACTTCCGTAAGGAGCCTGCGATATTCCTTAGATCCACGCATATTGCTGCCAACCGGCACATTTGCAGCCGCATATTCTGAAAATTTCCGGACAGCCTCTGCCTTTTCTTTTTTGGACATTTCTGTAAATCCATAAAGAAGATCTTCTCTGTCTTCCACCACCATAGCACAACCCGGTCTTGCACCGATAATTGTCCTTGGCTGCTCCCCAATCAGAGATGCCGCACAGGTAAGAACCGGAAAATCTGTCTCTGTATTTCTCTGGCTGAGATATACAGTTTTCAAAGGGGTTTTCTTTACGATTACAGACTGCAGAATATCTCTGTCTTTTTTCATTTTTACAAACTCAGCAAGGGGGATTCTGCCTGCCTGATACAAATCTACCCAGGTATCCATAGCAAGAAACATTGACAGGACATCAGAAAATCCATACCTCCCAAAAATGCTTCCCCCTACCGTAGCACAGTTACGAAACTGTACTCCAACAATGTGACGGAGACTTTCTCTGATTGCGCCCTGTGTAAATGTATTCAGAGATTTATCCATTTCCAGATCACGCAGTGTTGTCATACATCCAATCACATATTCGTCCTCCAGCTCCTGAACAGTATCCAAACCCAGACCCGAAAGATCAATTGCGGTAGAAACATTCCTGTTTCCCATTTTCAGCCATATCATACCGCCCAGAACACAGGCACTTTTTTTCTGATTCAGCTCGTAGGCTTCAGCAATACTGTTCACCTTTACATAGCTTTTAATCTTTAGCATATGAACTTCCTTTCTTTTATCAATTAATATCTAACTAACAGATATACAGTCTGCCCTGTCAAATGGGCATACTTAATTTTATTTTAACAGGTATTTTAAAAAAAATCTATATTTTTATATCACAAAAAGACAGCTCCTGACGAGCTGCCTTTTTGAAGCTTTCTTAACTGACAGATTTTTCGGCTTACCGATTATTGATTGCTGTAATCAGCGCATCAATAGATGCGTGGATAATATCCGGATCCACTCCGGCTCCCCATGAAAGGCTTCCGTCAGGTTTCTGTATTCCCACATATGCAATCGCCTTTGAACTGGAACTTTTTTCCAGCGCATGCTCCTGATAAGTAACCAGATTAAACTTCAGTTCATAAGCCTTTTTCAATGCATTGCTGACTGCATTAAGTCGTCCGTTTCCAGATGCTTCTGTAGTAATTGTTTTTCCATTAAAACAGGAAGTTACCTGTGTAACAATTCCACTTTCTTTCTGCTGGAAATGTACTTCCTTGATACTATATGGTTCTTTTACATTTTCAAAGGTTTGTTTGAAAAGACTGAAGATTTCCTCAGGACGCAGTTCCTTATGATTATGATCTGAAACAGCTTTAGCCGCATAACCCATAGCTTCCCGCATTTTGGCAGGAAGATTCAGACCATATTTGGTCTCCAGAATATAGCCCACACCACCCTTTCCAGACTGGCTGTTGATACGGATTACGTCAGCATCATAGTTTCTTCCCACGTCAGTCGGATCGATTGGAAGATACGGAACTGTCCAGCGGCTGGGATCTTTTTCCTCTCTCCAGTGCATTCCTTTGGCAATCGCATCCTGGTGAGAGCCGGAAAATGCAGCAAATACAAGCGCTCCGCTGTATGGACTTCTTTCATCCACCTTCATTCCGGTACATTCTTCATATCCCTCGCTGATATAAGACATATCAGAAAAATCAAGCTCCGGATCTACTCCCTGAGAATACATATTCATTGCAAGTGTTACAATATCTACATTTCCAGTACGCTCTCCATTTCCAAAAAGTGTACCCTCTACTCTGTCTGAACCTGCCAAAAGTCCCATTTCCGCATCTGCCACGCCACACCCACGGTCATTATGAGGATGCTGAGAAAGGATCACATTCTCTCTGTATTTCATATTTTCACTCATATATTCTATTTGACTGGCATAAACATGCGGCATGGAAAGCTGTACCGTCACCGGAAGGTTAATGATACATTTATTATCCGGAGTTGGCTGCCATACATCAAGAACTGCATTACAAACTTCCAGCGCATACTCCGGTTCAGTTCCTGTAAAGCTTTCCGGACTATATTCAAACTGAAAATTACCTTCTGTCTCCTCTGCCAGTTTTTTCAGAAGTTTTGCACCTTCTACGGCTATCTGAATAATTTCTTCCTTTGATTTTTTAAACACCTGTTCTCTCTGTGCAACAGAAGTGGAATTATATACATGGATAATAGCTTTTGGCGCTCCCTTTACTGCCTCAAAAGTTTTACGGATAATATGCTCTCTTGCCTGAGTAAGAACCTGTATAGTCACATCGTCCGGAATCAGATTCTGCTCTATCAAAGTTCTAAGAAATACATACTCCGTTTCAGAAGCAGCAGGAAAACCAACCTCAATCTCCTTAAATCCAATTTTCACAAGCAGTTTAAAAAATTTTATTTTCTGCTCCAGGCTCATTGGTATCACCAACGCCTGATTTCCATCTCTAAGATCAACACTGCACCATATAGGTGCCTTATCTACATATTCTTTTTCTGTCCACTTTGTACATTTAACAGGCGGCATATAATACTGTCTCTGATACTTTGATACATTTTTCATTGCTTTCCCTCCAATTTCCTATACACATAAGCGTCTCCCTAAGGAGCACAGCAGCACATTTGCTGTTCACTGAAAAAGTCCGTACAAAACATACTGCTTTCTTAGTAAAAAAAATCTTCCGCCTCTTACTATTTTCTAAGAGACGAAAGATTTATATCCTCGCGGTACCACTCTTTTTTATGAATAACTTCATACACTCAGCGGGTACGGAACATCTATAATCCAGCACAAAACATTCTTATACCCTTTCCTGATAACGGTGGCTGCCGTCTGCACCTACTTTTCCTAAAGAAGTTCAGGCAGATGCTCCAAGGCGAGTTCCATAATTTCCTTCCACTGTCTCTCACCACCCGACAGCTCTCTGGGCTTCAGTCCTTATGTACTGTTCCTTATCAACGCATTTATGTATTAAATTATTAATTGAGTATAGCCTAACACGACACCGAGGTTTTGTCAAGAAAAAATAGTATCAGATTATATCTTTTATAAAATAGCAGAAAAAACAAACAATTTTCAGAACAACATATACG
>URWL01000309.1 GCA_900551465.1 uncultured Blautia sp.
CTGTAACAGTGCTGTCCTCTGTAACAGTCCATTCTGAATCGGCTTCCACATATACTGCACAATATCCGTCTCCTCCATTTCCAGCATTAGATTCATCGTTTACAATTGCTCCATAAAGACTGCTCTGATCAGTTAGATATATATCAAGCTGGCTAATGCTGTCCCACAGGATATCCCCCTGCATTTTCTGGGATATGGCAGTAAAAAGGCAGTCTGCTCCATTCGCTCCGCTCTCTCCCCAGCCTCTTTCATTGGCATTTCCTGTGCATTTCAAAAAATACTCACTATCTTCCGGGTAACTGATTTCTACATCAGACAGTGTAATGGTACTTTCCGTATTTGTAGTATAAAACATTCCTCCGTTTTTTCCGGTCAGAGTTCCTCCATTCATTTCAAAGGTACTGTTTCCAACCTGAGAATCCCCTGACATACTCTGATAAAGGATCACATTCCAGGTACAGTCGTTTCTGTCATCATCACTCATATTTCCAGTAAGGTCACAATCGTAAAGATGTAAAGAATTCAGTCCTTCAATACATACCGCTTCCGAACCGTTGGCAGTAAGCGCTGCATTATTGACTGCAATATCAGCGGTACAATATACCGCCGGAGATCCTGTACCATTGGAAATATAATTTCCGCCGTCGAGCACCATTGTTCCTCCGCCTCTGTCACTTCGGACAGCTGCAGAAGATTCTCCTTCAGTGATCACATCCAGATCCCAGCCATAAAAGCTTCCGCCTCCTGCTGCATGTACACCGCCAGAGGTATCCTGCTCTGTTTTTATGGTGGTTCCCGATGCATATATAATGCCTTTATCATAAGCAAAAAGCCCTGCTCCTCCCGCTGCATCTGTAGATATCGTCCCTCCGCTTACATAAGCATTTCCGTCACTGGCAAGAAGTGCAGCTCCTACGCCATAGAAACTGGAAGTGTCTCCTCCTGTGCTGTCCTGAGATGTTCTGGTAATCTGAGGATTTTTTAAAACCACCTCTGAACCTTCTGATATCAAAACTGCATTCTCATCTGTCCCTTCAGATGCGTAGGCTTCATCTTCTGTCTCGGCATCTTCTGTATATGAAGTCTCAGCCTGATATTCTTCTGGCTGCTGGGACTGACCGCCTCCCGGCTGCTCCATATCTCCTTCCATTATACTGACGGATTCCGCATTTCCATCCTCATCCAGAAGAATAGCCACCATATCACCTTCTTTCAGATCTGACCAGGAGATTTCTTCTCCTGCTCCCTGATCCGGCATACCTCCGTTCGGAGCTTCTCCCTCTGGTTTTTCCGGAATATCATCGTTTTCCGGCTGTTCTCCATCTTCTGGCTGTTCTGGGGCTTCACTATTTTCTGGTTGTTCTCCATCCTCTGGCTGTTCTGGGGCTTCTCCACCGGGCTGTCCCATAGTCTGTTTTCGGATTATCGTGTTTTCTGTAAGTATAATAGTCTGTTCTTCTCCTGTTTCTTCTGCCCCAGAAGTTTTTTCTCCATCTTCTGTTCCATTTTCCGGGGAAGATTCTACGGAAATTGTAATGGAATCCTCAGATACCGAAACAATCTTCCCGAAAATCTTATTTTCTTTGTTTATTTCTTCCGATACTCCTGTTGATCCATCTGGTTTCTCCTCTGTAGCATCTGCATCTTCTGCTTCTGCAGCTTCTATTTCTGTATCTTCTGTTACTGTATCTTCTGTTCCGCTTTCCTGCTGTTTTGCTGACTGCGCCTCCGTATTACTGCTACATCCGGTAGCCGCTGCCATACATAACACCATTCCTGTCAACATTACTGCCTGTTTGTTCTTCATAATAGAGCTCCCTTCATTTTGGAGATTCTGCTTTTTGCAGATCATCTATACTTCCTGTAACAGTTTCCAAGTATAAGGGGCTTACTTTAAATAAACTTAAAAAAACCTATGAAGATTTTGTGTAATCTCAAAATCTCCACAGGATTCTATACTATTTATTATGAAGTTCTTTCATTAATGTCTCTGCTCCTTATTGCCAAATGTCTCACAGAACCGGCAGGCAAAAGAAGGTTCCTCATTTCCTGCGTACAGATGGGAAATATCTCCCAGACGAAGTCCCCGGAAATATGCGGTTCCCTGTTCTCTTTCCTCAGTAACCACTTCTGTCACAGAAGTAGGCGCAAGGGCAAGACTGTGCCATAAAACAAAAGGAGACACATTCCAGAGTCTGGAAAGAAGTACACAGGTGATTCCAAAATGGCAGAATAACGTAATCGTCGTGTCGTTTTCCTGAACTACCCGGTAATGGCTCCCTTCTCTTTCATATCCATATTCTGCCAGAAGATGGTCAAATTCTTCTATTACATGATCGTACACAGAAACCAGATCACTGTATTTTGCCACCTGGGATTCCCTCCACCGGACAGGATGACTGTACTCTGAGTGCTCCGTCCAATATCCCGGAACCATATCCCAGACAATTCTTGGAAGAAACTTTCCATCTTTATGTTCCGCATCGGGATACGCTTTTTGAAGAGCTTTTGATTCGTTTACATCCACCTGTGCCGGAAATTCTCTAAGCCAGTCCAGAATCTCCGCCTTCTTTTCTGCTGCTTCCAGCGAATATGCCGCTGTATCCATAGCTCTTCCAAGAGGCGACATATAACAGTCCCCCAGTCCCAGGCGGTCCGCTGCCTTCGCCAGAAGCTCTGCCTCTTTTCTTCCTTTTTCTGTCAGTGTATCATTTACATAATCCGGATCTCCATGGCGGATAAATCGTATTTTCATAAGGTTATTCTCCTTTTGTTTCAATTTTCTCACACAGTATAGCATTCTTTATTTATCCCGTAAAGCTGATATTGCGCACTGAACAAAGGAGATATTGTCTTTATAAACGCCCGCTCTCAATCCCAAAAAATCTGTTCCAGTTTATGCTGCGCTTCCTCTTTTTCCTGAATAGCCCCGCTTCATTGCCTGGTCGTATTCCTTCAGTTTTTCTGCTGCCTCCGGATTTACTGTCTTCGGCACCTGAATACGGATCGTCACATACTGGTCGCCTCTTACGGAAGGATTTTTCAAAGCCGGCGCACCTTTTCCTCTAAGCCTGATTTTTCCTCCGGACTGGGTTCCTGCCGGAATTTTACACATTACGTCTCCATACAAAGTAGAAAATTTCTCTTCACCTCCCAGTACTGCGGTAATAAACGGAATTTCTGCCGTAGTATAAATATCTGCGCCC
>URWL01000310.1 GCA_900551465.1 uncultured Blautia sp.
GATAGGAACACCGCTGTTTGTATGGCTGTTTTACGGAGATCTTTATGAATCCGTAAAAGGAATGATGACGGTTGTGAATCTCAGTCAGATTCTGGGAGTTCTGTCTGCCTATCTTTTTATTGTAGTGCTGACCTTTACAGAAGAAAAATGGCAGCTGATCCTGCAGATTTTTCATCTGGTGATCATCACTGCTCTTGTGTTGCTTTTTACAAAGAACAGCGGTATTATGGGATTTGCAGAAGCGGTTCTGATTGCCAATACCATCCGTGTGGCGGCAGTGATCCTTCTGGGATTCTGGAAAGCAGGAGACAGAAAACACAGCCGCTGAAGCAGTAAGGCGTGATTCAGTGAGGAAAATGGGATCACTGTAAAATAAATATGCGGAAGAATGAAATTCTGCTTTTAATGGAAAGGAAAAAATATGCAGGCTGGAGAAATTTTAAGAAGAGCTGCTTTTAACGGTCTTGACAGGCTTCACGGTGGAAAGCTTGCAAAGATAAAGGCGGTAAATAAACGGGAGATCGTAGAAGGGATCACTGAAGAATATGCGCAGCGCCGGGTGGAGATGCTTCTGGAACATGCGAAAAAGCACTCCGAATATTATAAGGATTATCAGAATGCCCGTGATATCACAGATTTTCCTGTTATGACAAAAATGAAATACAACGAAAACAAGGATACTATCCTCTGCGACATGTATCAGGATAAAAAGGACAGCCTGTTTCAGCTGAAGACCAGCGGATCCACAGGCGCGCCGTTTACGGTACTTTGCGACGGAGACAAAATGAACCGGGTGAATATGAACTTTATTTCCTTTATGGAGCTGAACGGCTTCCGTATGGGAATGAAAAGAGGCGAATTCCGTGTGTGGATTCCGGGAAAAAATGTGATCTCCAAATGGAAATCTTTTAAAAACAACCTGATCATGATCGATATCTCCAACATGGGAGATGAGGCGCTGGCCGGAATCTGCGAAAAGATACGCAAAGACCGGATCCAGGTTCTGGTAGCGTATTCCAGCGCTCTGGTAGTTCTTGCCGGATATCTGAAAAGAAAA
This sequence comes from uncultured Blautia sp., assembly GCA_900551465.1. Classification (GTDB taxonomy): domain Bacteria; phylum Bacillota; class Clostridia; order Lachnospirales; family Lachnospiraceae; genus Blautia_A. Next base: position 1,058 of record URWL01000310.1, read on the forward strand.
AATGTAGATATCAGCAAATGGGATGTGGAAATGGTTTTTGCCATGGGCGAGGCTCTTCCACAGAAGACTTATGACGAGATACGGGAGATTTTTGGTTTTACGGCTGTACGCTCCTATGGAAATAATGAAAACGGCTTCCTTGCCTGCCAGGTCGGAGATGAGGATCGCTATACTGTGGATCTGTATAATTTTTATATAGAAATGCTCAGTCTTGATTCGGATGAACCGGTAAAACCGGGAGAACTGGGCAGGATCGTTGTGACTGACTATTATAACAAAGCATTTCCTATGATCCGTTATGATACCGGAGATACCGGGATCTATAAAGAAGTGACTGATGAAAAAGGAAGAAAGCACGGATATTTTACAGAAATCTACGGACGCCGGGGCTCCATGATGTACAACTGTAAGGGAGAGCCTTTATCCATCCATGTGTTTATGAACGTGCTGATCAATATGGAAGGAATTGTGCATCAGGCAAAATGTATCCAGTGGGAAAAGAAACGCTACGAGCTTCTTCTGAATGCAGACTGTACCAGAGTCAACGAAGAGGAGGTAGTTGCCTCCTATCGGAAATATCTGGGGGACGAAGCACAGATCGATGTGACATATGTAGATGAGATTCCGATTGAGGCATCCGGAAAACGCATGGTATGTGTGCAGAAATGTCCGGATTATATGTAAGGTGGAGAAAAAATGAAACAGAAAGTATCTGATTATATTGCAGAATATATTGCACAGTGGGGGATACAGGATGTGTTTACCGTGACCGGAGGAGGCGCCATGCACATGAATGACGCCTTTGGCCATCATCCGAAGCTTCACTGTACCTATCAGCATCATGAACAGGCCTGCGCCATGGCGGCAGAAGCCTATGCACGACTGGGAAATAAAATGGCGGCAGTCTGCGTCACTACAGGACCCGGCGCTACTAATGCAGTGACAGGTGTGCTGGGAGGATGGATGGATTCCATTCCCATGATCGTATTTTCCGGTCAGGCCAGATATGCCACCACAGTGGAGGCCTCCGGACTTCCCCTGAGGAGCATGGGGGTGCAGGAATGTAATATTGTTCCGGTGGTAAAGCCTTTGACAAAATATGCTCATATGGTGATCCGGCCGGAGGAGATCCGTTATCATCTGGAAAAGGCTCTTTATCTTGCGGTAAATGGAAGACCTGGCCCGGTATGGCTGGATATTCCTCTGGACGTACAGGGAGCTGTGGTGGAAACGGATGAGCTTCCGTCTTATGATCCTTCTGAAAATCCGGAACAGAAGCCGGCGGAAATTTCGCAGGAAATTATAGATCAGATTCTGGATAAGATTCAGAACAGCAGCCGGCCGGTTCTATCTCCGGGAAACGGTGTGCGCCTTGCAGGGGCGTCAGAGGAATTTCATCAGCTGGCAGAGCTGCTGGGGGTTCCTGTAGTAACAGGAATGAGCAGTGTAGACGCCATGGAATATGATCATCCTTTGTTTGTGGGAAGAAGCGGAGGAACCGGAACAAGACCTGGAAACTTTGCCCTTCAGAACAGTGATGTGCTTCTCTCCATTGGAAACCGCCAGGGATTTGCCCAGACAGGATTCCAGTTTCAGGACTGGGCGAGAGAAAGCTATACCATTCTCAATGACATTGATGAAAATGAATTAAAAAAACCAAGTCTTCATGTAAGCCTTCCTGTATGCGGAGATGCAGGAGAACTGATCCGAAAGCTGATCCGGTCTGCCCGGATTCGGGGTGCGTCTGAAGAAAAACCTCTGTTTCAGGGACAGGCATGGAGAGAACAGTGTCTGCTCTGGAAAGAAAAATATCCGGTGGTCACAGAAAAGCATTATGAGACGGCAGAAGAAGGCTGCACTAATATCTATGCTTTTTATGAAGAACTGTCAAAAGCCATGAAAGAGGATCAGAATCTTATGGTCAGTGTGGGAACTTCCCGGGTAGCAGGAAGCCAGACCTTTAAGGTAAAAAAAGGACAGCGATTTATCACAAATCCAAATACGGCATCCATGGGCTTCTGTCTTCCGGGAGCTATTGGAGTTTGTATTGCATCCGGAAAGAAACCGGTGGTATGTGTGACCGGGGAGGGAAGTCTCCAGATGAATATTCAGGAGCTTCAGACCATCATTCATAATC
>URWL01000311.1 GCA_900551465.1 uncultured Blautia sp.
GGCTTAAACTGTCCTGATCCAGTGTGTTTTTCAGAATGTATTCGTTTGCCCCCTCTTTCATTGCATCTTTCACATATTCAAAATCATCATGACAGCTTAATACAATAATATAAATATGCTTGTTTTCTTTTCGTACTTTTTTTATAAGTTCGATTCCGTTCATAAAAGGCATTGATACGTCTGTAATCAGAAGTTCCGCATCTGTTTCCATAAGAATACGGTATGCCTCCTCTCCATCGCGTGCCTCTCCCGTAATTTCAAAACCGTTTTCTTTCCATGCAGGAAGGATCTTAAGATAACTCCTTACAAGGTAATCATCATCTGCAATGATTGTTTTGATCTGTCTCATTGTTTTTGTCCCCCTTTTGTGCCGGCAGAAAAATCACTGCTGTGGTTTCCTTTTCCGAGCTTTCATAATAAATACCGGCTTCTTTTCCATAATATAAATGCAGTCTCTCCTGGATATTCGGGATTCCAATTGCTGTAAAACCTGTGGTCTTTCGGCTTTTTTCTGATAAAAGCTTTCGGATCTGTTCCTCTGTCATTCCTCGTCCATTATCTGTCACCTTAAGATACAGTTTGCTCTCCACCAGTTCTGTTTTGATCTTAAGACATCCCTCTTTTTCCTTCAGATCCATTCCGTGAAGCAGTGAATTTTCCACCAGCGGCTGAAGAAGCAGTCTGGGAACCTGATATGCTTCTGTATCGGTACTGACCTCATACTCTACATGAAACTGTCCTCCATACCGAAATTCCTGAAGATGAAGATATTTTTCAAGAATATGTATTTCCTCTGCCACGGTAATAAACGTTCCCTTTTTGCTGATTGCAGTCTGAAGAAGCTCTACAAAATCACCGATAAGTTTCCCTGTATCTGTTTCGCCCTTGATAAGAGCTGAATATTTAATGGAATTCAGTGTATTATACATAAAGTGAGGTGTGATCTGGTACTGGAGTGCTTCAAGTTCCACATCCTTTTTTCTGTCTTCTTCTATGATAAGACGCTGGATCAGATCTTCGATCCTGTCCAGCATTTCATTAAAATCCTCTGCCAGCATGCCGATTTCATCATTGGACTCAGCCTCTGCTCTGAAATCCAGGTTTCCTTCTGATACTCTGGACATTGCTCCGGTCAGTTTTTTCAAAGGTCTGTAAATCAGTCCGGACAGGTATAATGCTGCAAAAACCGCTGCTAACATAACAATCAGAAGAACACCTATAAAATATTTTCCTGTTTCCTGTAAAGTGTGCAGAACAGCATTCCTTTCTGTTACAACAAAAAGACCGAATCTGGAAAAGGGAGCTTTGCAGAAGCTGTACAAGTTATTTCCATCTGTTCCAAAATTTTCAGTACCGCCTATGCGTTTTTGGTAGCATTCCAGATTCCAATAGGGCGCCCCTGTTTCATACGGTTCTGAAGAAGTAAGCACACGTCCCTCATTATCCAGAAGAACCGCCTCCTGCATGGTATCCTCGTAGATTCCATCTATATATTGATAGTACAGTTCTCTTTCTCCCACATTAGATAAAATATATCCAAGAACTTCTTTTTCTGAACGTATCTCTTCAACAAAGGAAATCTGTAATTCCTTATCTGATACCAGATCCTGCAGGATTCCGGGAGATTTTTCATCTTCATAAAAAGTTTTGATATCTTTTATGTCTGAACTCTGTATTTCTTTTCTGTATACCGGATATTCCTCTGAGGTCACCAGGACCTTTTCGTTTTTCATCAGAAGGTACATGGATGAAATACCAGATTCTCTTCCGCAGAATTCTTTCAGCCGCTCTGCCATCTGATCCAGATGTTCACTGTTCTGTCTGTTTCTGTATTGCTGTATTTCATTTTTAAGTTCCTGGTCGCAGGAGGCATATATGGTTATATCCTGTATATTTTTCATGGTCTGATCCATGACATCAATCATCTGGGCACTTCTCTGCTGCAGTGTTTTCAGGTAATTTTCTTCTATCACTCCTGCCGACTGCCGATAAAAAATAACAGTTACGGCGGTGGATGCCAGAAGTGTGATCAATATCATAGCCGTTAATATTTTACTGCGAATACTTTTCATCATATTCCTCCAGGCTTTCTCCGGTAAGAAGCTCAGCCTCCAGTATTTTCTTTTTGGGAACCTCTTCTCCTTTATACATGGCATCTATATATAAAATCGTCTCATATCCAATCTCATATCCATATTGTGCGATCAATGCACTTATGCTCCCTTCCCTGAGTGCTTCAAGAGAATCTGACTGTGCATCATGGGACACAACAAGAATATCATAATCTTTCACCTCATCCACCAAACCCAGCGCAGCCACGGCGCTGTTGGCTATAATACCTCTTATCTCGGGATATTGGTTCTGCAGCTTATGGATCTCTTTCTCAGATAATTTACGGTTTCCATACCCTTCTTCTAAAAAAGCTACCTGCATATTTGGCTCTTTCTCTATATATTTACAGATTCCGTCTACCCTCTGCCTGTGATTCAGCTGTCTCATATCTCCTGATATCACGCCAATATCTCCATGATGATCCAGAGCTTCACACAGATATTCTGCCAGTCTGTATCCAGCCTTTTCATTGTCGATCCCTACATATGGAATATCCGGATCCTCAAAAGGCGTATCATAGGAAATCAGCGGAATCCCCTTTTCCTCTGCAGATTTCCTGTAATCAGGATATGTTCCGGAATCAATAGGCGCCACTGCAAGTACATCTACATTTTTCCTGATCAGACTACCCGCAAGTTTTTCCTGTGCCTCCTGGTCTGCTTCTGATTCCGGAGAAAAAAGTATCAGTTCTGCACCTGTTTCTCTGGCTGCTGTTTCCATTCCAGACTGCATCATCATCCAGTATTCACTTGTACGGGATTTTGTAACCACTCCAATTCTGTAGGGATCCGTTCTGGAAATCGTATCTTTTTCTCCGCCTCCCCACCATAACAATATTCCGCAGCCTGCAGCTGCAGGCAATAAAATCCAGTATTTTTTTATATTCCGTAAAAGTCTGCCCTGCAAAAGATATTTCCCCCGCTAAATATTGTACTTTGTCTTAATATTAATATCTGTAAAAAGATATTCCATCTCCGGCATCTGATCTTTGCTGAGGATATCTGCCAGGATAAACGGTGGGCGGTATCCCTGTACATATCCATTCTGATCTATCAGAAAATCCACAGTATTATCTCT
>URWL01000312.1 GCA_900551465.1 uncultured Blautia sp.
GACTGCAACTGTGGCGTGCATAGGCTTCATTACAGGAAAAATGATACTCCAGTAGGTCTTCCAGGTACTTGCTCCGTCTACCTTCGCCGCTTCTTCCAGCGCAAGGGGAATGTTTTTCAGGTATCCGGAATACAGAAGAAGGTTCATAGGCATATAAAATACCACATAAAGAATAATGACACCTGCTCTGTTTCCAATCCCCATCTGAGAAGTCTGTTTTACCAGGGGCATCATCAGAATGGCAAAGGGAACAAACATACCGCTGACAATGTAAAGATATGCAAATTTATAAAATTTACTTTTTCCCATATTCCTTCCAATGGCATAGCCAGCCAGAGAATGAAGGAGTATGGCAATCACTACAGTAAGGGCTGTGATCAGCAGAGAATTTCCCAGAGAATTCCAGAAATCAGTAACCCTCATGGCTTCTGTAAAGTTGTCAAGGCTCCAGGAGGACGGGAAGGAAAGGGCTCCTGCTATATCGTTGGTCATTTCCGAAGGCTTTTTGAAAGCAATGATCACTGCCATATAAAGGGGAAAGAAAATCGTCACACAGCCCATGATCAGAAGGATTGTCACCGGCCAGTTGGTTTTTCCCATCTGTTTGGTATTCTTTTTCATTATAACTGCTCCTCCTTCTTATTCATAAATGTAAGCTGGAATATAGAGATTGCCACGATCACCACAAAAAACAGCACTGCATTGGCGCTCTGGAATCCAAACTGTCCTCCATCCATACCATTTTTGTAGATCAGGAAGGAGATGGATTCTGTACTCTGTGCCGGACCTCCCTTTGTCAATGACATAATCTGGTCAAATGCCATCAGAAAGTTTTTCATGCACAGTACCATGTTAATCGTAAAAAACGGAATGATCAGCGGAAAGGTCAGATTTTTAAATTTTGTCCATCCGGTTGCCCCGTCAATGGATCCCGCCTCATATACATCCTCCGGCACAGTCTGCAGTCCGGAAATATAAATGATCGTATTCATTGCAATGGCCTGCCATGCCGCCACAATCACAATGGCAAACCATGCGGTTTTTGTATCCGCCAGCATACTGCTGCTGAGAAAATCAATTCCCATGGCTTTTCCAATAGTCGGAAGGATATAGGTAAAGATAAAGCTGAAAATATAGCCGACTACCAGCCCTCCCAGAACATTTGGAATAAAATAGATTCCTCTCAGGGCGCTTTTGGCGCGGATCCTGCTGTTCAGGCCAAGCGCCAGAATCAGACTGAAAAGATTTACGATAATGGTTGCCACCAGCGCGAATTTAAAGGTAAAGAGATAGGAATGTCCCACTCTGGCATCCTGAAAAAGATCAATGTAGTTCCGGAATCCTACCCAGTCGTAGCTTCCATACCCTTTAAAGTTAGTGAAGCTGTAAATAAAGCCTTTGATCAGAGGCAGTGTATTAAATGTAAAGAATAATACAAGAATGGGAATCGTGATCAGCAAAAATGTGCGTTTTCTTTCATTTTTCTTCATCGTTTATTTCCTCCTTCCCCGTTTTCTTCCCGATAATCCTGTATTTTGCGGATCAGGTCACGATTGTACCGTGTCCAGTCTTTATCGAATTTTTTCAGCCATGCATCTGTGTTCCCTTCCATCAGATATGTCTGGATCATGGCGTCTACTGCCATTTCTGTTGGATAATAGTGATCCTGATAGTCTGTCATCTTACCGGCGTCAATATATTCCTTCATACCGTCCAGCATGGAAGGAAGCTGAAACTCTCCCTCTTTACAAGGAACTGCATTCTGGTCATCCAGATAAATCTGGATATTTTCATCCTCCAGCATAAAACGTAGAACTTCATAAGCTGCTTCTTTTTCCTGACAGTCCTCCATAACACAGAACTGAAGATCGATACCGGAGTTCAGGATCTGTCCGTCTGCGCTGTCATTTGCCGGAAAAACAAAAGAATCTATATTCATCTCCGGATTTACGGATTTGATCTGAGGAACCGCATAGCTTCCGATGCAGTACATGGCAGATTCCCCGCGGGCAAAAGCGGTGCATGCATCATTGTAACTGTAAGCATAAGGATCCTCCTGTGCGTAAGGAAGAAGCTGAAGGATTTTTTCCGCAAGCTCCCGGTATTCCTCTGAAAAAGTAGTTTCTCCTCTGTTTACCTGCTGGCATACATCTGCCGGAGCAAGATCGCAGGCCATGGCGTTCCATGGAGCCAGACAGGTCCAGGTATCTTTAAAACCAAAATACAGCGGCTGCTGTCCGGATGCCTGAATGGTATCCAGAAGTGTCAGAAATTCCTCCCAGGTTTCAGGAATCTCCCATCCGTTTTCCTCAAACATATCCTTGTTGTACAGGATCCCCGCTGCATTGGCTGCATAGGGAACCGCATACACTCCGTCTCTGGGAATAAATTCCAGATTCTTATCAATATCCAGATATGCCTGTTTGATGTCATTCAGCCCTTCAAAATCCGAAATATCTGTCAGCATATCCGCATCCAGAAAATTAGAATAGTTCACATCTCCTCCGATCCCAATGATGTCAGGCTGATCTTCCTTGATAAAACGAGTCTTCAGGATCGTCATCGCTTCATTTGGTGATTCAATGGTCAGTTCAATATCATCATGGGAAGCATTAAATTTTTCTTCCATTTTTTCAAATGCTTTTACTGCTTCTGGTTTGTACTGAACCATTTCAATTTTTATTTTTCCGTTATCTGACACAGAATCTCCACATCCGGTAAGGATCATACCAGCACTTAGCAATCCTGCAAAAATACCTATAACAGACAGTTTCCTTTTTTTCATTGAATTTCCCCTTTCCTTTCTTTTGCAGTCCGTTTCCATTCTGTACAGTTTTTACGGATTTCTTTCATAGCCTCATTCTATCATTACTGAGGATTCTGGTAAATGGAGCCATGAAACCTGTTTTATATCATAATACGTTTTTTCTCGAATATAGTTGAAGTTACTGCTTATTTTGATATATAATAATAAAAAACCCTTGTTTTTCGTTTAAATATCACAGTTTTACCATCTGTTTTTTGTTTATAATTCCCAATTATATAAAATACAAGGAGGATTAAATATGGCAAAGCCCTTGTTTCATGTATTTTCTGATGATCGCTTTATGGATCTTACTCTGTATCAGTACGGATATGAAAAATGCAGGCCACTTCATTCATTTGGCCCTTCTATC
>URWL01000313.1 GCA_900551465.1 uncultured Blautia sp.
GTTTCTATTGTTATGGGCGCTTCTACAAAAGAACTCCTGTATCAGCAAATGAGTGCACTGTTGGAAAATGCAAATAATGAATAACCATAAAAACCATTTTACAGATAATGTAGAATGGTTTTTTAAATTTCAAATAGTTTAATCTTCAAAATATTTGAGTTGACAAATATTGACATCTGTATTATTATATAGTCCATTGACATAGTTATCAAAACTACATAATAAAATATATAATACTAAATGGAGAAAAGCTATGAAAGTAAAAATTATTACAGATTCTGCTTCCAATATGATGACATTAGACGGCATACCGTTTGCGTCTGTTCCTTTAAGGATTGTAACTGAAGAAAAAGAATATATTGACCATGCCGGTCTGGATGTCCACCAGATGGTGCAGGATCTGCATTCCTATAACGGGCGCTCACAGACTGCATGCCCTGGAATGGGTGACTGGCTTCAGGCATTTGAAGATTATGACATCATCTTTTGTGTAACTATCATAAGCAGGCTTTCCGGAAGTTATAATGCGGCAATGGCAGCAAAAATGGAATATGAAGAAGAAAATCCCGGAAAAAAGGTGTTTGTACTGGATTCCTATTCTGCCGGTCCGGAAATGAAACTTCTTCTGTATAAACTAAACAAGCTGGTACAAAGTGGAAAAGATTTTGATACCATCTGTAAAGAAATCCAGGAATACAAAAATCAGCATACCTCTCTTGTGTTTTCTCTTCAGTCTCTCCGTAATCTTGCCAATAATGGGAGAATCAGTCCGGCTGCGGCAAAGATCTGTGGTATCGTAGGTATCCGTGTAGTAGGAGATGTAAATGAAGAAGGGCTTCATCCTACCGACAAGTGCAGAGGCGAGAAGAAAGCGATTTCAGAGCTTTTGCGTAATATGAAACGTCTTGGTTATCACGGAAATAAAGTACTGATCGATCACTGTTATAACGAAAACGGAGCTGAACAGCTCAAAGATCTGATCCAAGCAGAATACCCTCAGGCAGAGATCTCTATTGACAAAACCCGTGGGCTTTGCAGCTTTTATGCGGAAAAGGGCGGAATTATGGTTGGATTTGAGCGATAAGAACCTTCAGAATCCACAGTTTTTTTGGTGAAAATATACAAAACCATTGATTTTCCATCAGGTAACCTGTATTATATTTTACGGTCATAAAATATTTTTATCCAAAAAAATACGGAGGAAAAAAGATATGAACAATACCGTAAACGAAAACCTTCTCAGACTCTGGTATACCAGTCCTGCATCTGACTGGCAGACAGAAGCTCTGGCAGTTGGAAACGGCTACATGGGAGGTCTGATCTTTGGCGGGATAACAACTGACCGTATCCATATCAATGAAAAGACTGTATGGAACGGAGGACCATCCAAAGAAACAGATTATAAATATGGAAACACGAATCCCTCAAATACTTTAAAAGATTTGGACATGATCAAAAAGGATCTGGACAACATCCGTAAGAAGCTGGATGATAAATCCGAACATGTCTTTGGTTTTGACGGAAATTCTTATCAGGCCTGCGGTACAGATACCAAGGGAGAGGCTATGGACTGGCTGAACAGACTTATGGGAGATCTGACCGGCTATGATGAGCCTCAGGATTTTGCAGATATTTTTATTTCAGGCAATGTTACAGATGAATCAGAAGTCAGCAGCTATGTCCGTGATCTGGATCTTCGCACTGGTCTGGCATCAGTCAGCTATAACTGGAAAGGTGTTCGCTATACCAGAGAATATTTCAACAGTTATCCTGACAATGTGCTGGCTGTACATCTCAGCGCTGATGAGAAAGGATGTCTCTCTTTTTCTGTATGTCTGAAGGACTGCACCCATGGAACTTCTCTTTTGAATCGCACTGAAACAGATACCATCATTCTGAAAAACACGCTGAAAAGCAATGGAATGAAAACAGAGGCTCAGCTGAAGGTTATCCCGGAAGGCGGAGAAATGACTGCAGAAGCAGATTCTATCCGTGTATCCCATGCAGATTCTGTCACTCTTATTTTTGCCTGCGGTACAGATTATAAAATGGAGCTTCCTGCTTTCCGTGGAGAAGACCCTCATGAAGCAATAAGCCAGCGTATCCGGCAGGCTGCTGCCAGGGGTTACTCTTCATTAAAATCTGATCATGTAAAAGATCACTCTGAACTTTTCTCCCGGATGGAGCTTGGATTTAATGAGGATATCCCTCAGATTCCTACAGACGTACTTCTTCAGAAATACCGAAACATGATCGAAAACAACGGAGGGGAACTTCCAACGGAAAAAGAGCAGAGAGCCATTGAAGTGATCTGTTATCAGTTTGGACGATATCTGACCATTGCAGGGTCCAGAAAAGGCGCACTTCCCACCAATCTTCAGGGAGTATGGGGAGAAGAGCACTTTAAATGGGGCGGTGACTATCACTTTAATATTAATATACAGATGAATTACTGGCCTACTATGGCAAGTAATCTGGGTGAATGTCTTCTTCCTTATCAGGATTACCTGGATGTGCTCCGGGAAGCCGGACGTACCGCAGCGGCGGCTGCCTTTGGCATTAAAAGTGAACCTGGCGAAGAAAACGGCTGGCTGGTAGGCTGCTTCAGCACGCCATACATGTTTGTAACAATGGGACAGAAAAATAATGCGGCAGGATGGAATCCAGTAGGCTCCGCATGGGCCCTTTTAAATTCCTATGAGTATTATCTGTATACCGGTGACCTGGAATTTTTGAAAAATCTTTATCCTTCTCTTCGTGAAGTTGCAAATTTCTGGGATAAAGCGCTTTACTGGAGTGAGTATCAGAAGAGATATGTTTCTGCACCTTCTTATTCACCGGAAAACGGCCCTATTGCTAATGGTGCTGCCTATGACCAGCAGTTTATCTGGCAGCATTTTGAAAACACCATTCAGGCGGCAGAAATCCTTGGTATCGATCAGGAACTTATCCCTCAATGGAGAAAAAAGCAGTCCAAACTGGATCCGGTACTGGTAGGTAAAGATGGTCAGGTGAAAGAGTGGTTTGAAGAGACCCACATTGGAAAGGCACAGGCAGGAGAGCTTGAAGAAACCGACATTCCTCAGTGGAGGCAAAGTCTGGGGGCTGAATGCAATGGAGAGCAGCCTCCTCATCGCCACCTTTCTCACCTGATGGCATTATATC
>URWL01000314.1 GCA_900551465.1 uncultured Blautia sp.
GTCTGGTTATGGTGGAATGTCTTTACGGTACAGCGCCGGCAAGAGTGGTATACAGAATGTACCGCAGGAGAAAAGAGTGCAGAGTAAGCTTCGATGAATTTACAGAATTGTTCCGGTCTGTTCCGGAAGAGGAAAACCTCTGCGTGCTTGACGGGGACAGGATCAGCCTGAGGGGATTGCTGGAAGAAAAAGAAATTTACCAGATGCTTCTGGAACGTCAGGGAAACAGAGAGTTTTATATTCCTTCTGAGGAAGAGATCGCAGACTGTTCATATTATGGATATCCTTCTCAGGATCCGGTTTACAGAAGTATTTTTAGTCTTCTGACAGATGAACTTGGGATGGATGCAGAGCTGGCAGAAGTCTATCTCTGTGAAATTTACAGAGTCTATTATACAGGCGGACTTATGTCTGAGGCCATGGATCAGCTGAACAAAAACGGTGTTATTTTTGAGACACAGAAGCAGGCCAGAGAGATGGCAGAACTTTTGATGGAGGCATATAACACAACCAGAAAAGTGGAATTGTGTGGACATACCCTTGACGAGGAAGGTATAGGAAACAGAAGAAACGAGACGATATTTCCGGGGATGTTCCAGAATAATATGCCGGTAAGCAGCAATAAAAAAGTTTATCCCAATGATCCATGCCCTTGTGGAAGCGGGAAAAAATATAAAAAATGCTGTGGGAGAAATGTAAAGTGACAGATAAAAAAATACGCAGGAGATTCTGCTTTAAGGGACATGTCCAGGGTGTGGGATTTCGCTATAAGATGTATTATCTGGCACAGAAATATAATGCTACCGGGTGGGTGCAAAACGAATTTGACGGTTCCGTTACTTCGGAAGTTCAGGGTGATGAGGTTTCGGTAGATATGATCCTTCAGGCACTTTTTAATGATCGGTATATCCGCATCGATGATATGGAGACCAAGGCTCTTCCGCTGGAAGAAAATGAACGGGGATTCGCGATGAGAAACTGAAAAAGGGGGAATTGCTGTGATCTTTTATTTTTCCGGAACAGGAAACAGTGCATATGCTGCCAGCCAGATAGGTGAGAAAACAGGAGATCAGATTTGCTCAATAAATGAAAGGATAAAAGCACATAGATTTTATTCAGGAAGGGAACTGGAAACAGCTGTTTTTGTGGTGCCTACTTATGCATGGAGAATACCAAGACTGGTGGAGCAGTGGATACGAAAATCGGATTTTTCTTCCGGATTAAAGGCATATTTTGTAATGACCTGTGGTGATGGGATTGGAAATGCACCAAAATATATAAGGAAGCTGTGCAGAGAAAAGGACTTTGTTTATATGGGATGCGCTCAGATCATCATGCCGGAAAATTATCTTGCCATGTTTCCGGTTCCCTCTGAGGAAGAAGCATGCAGGATCATCCAGGATTCTCAGGAGAAACTTCAGGAAACGGCGAAAAGAATTGCCGAAGGGAAAGAACTGAAACCTGAAAAGGAGAATATGGCAGGCGCTGTGTGCAGCGGTCCTATCAATGGAATCTTTTATCCACTTTTTGTGCATGCGGGGAAATTTAATGTGGATAACACCTGTATCAGCTGCGGAAAATGTGCAAAAGTCTGTCCGCTGGACAATATCAGGCTGGTAAAGGGCAGGCCGGAATGGGGAAAGAAATGTACCCACTGCATGGCATGTATTACTCAGTGTCCGGCAAAAGCTATAGAATATGGGAAAAAATCTCTTGGAAAGCCAAGATACCGCTGTCCTTATGAGAACAGGAATACCGAATCCGGCAAGAGCTTGTAATGTGCTGCATCAGGAAATTTTATAACAGGAGAGATAATTAATATGGAAGAATTATATAAGGCAATTGAAGATAAGATCAAAAGCTCCGGCTATCCAAGACCAATTTCCGGAGAGGCGGTTTATGAGGATATTTGCGATCAGATCGACGGGAAAGAGAACGGTTCTTATGTACTTTTATCCAAGTTTGAGGATGATGTGATCTTTGAATATCATATTACAGTTATGGATGATGAGTTTAATCTGGGAGTGCTGATCATGCGGCTTCCGGAGGGTGTTTTTGAAGTGAATTTTGATGAATAAAAAATAGATCAAGCAGAGGAGCCGAAAGGCTTCTTTGTTTTTTACAAACATTTAACATAGTGGTGTGTGATTCTTTTATTTGGTTTCTGCTAGAATAGAAAAAGTGAAAATTCATCTGAAAAAGAAATTTTCTGTAGAATTTCTACAAGGAGAACAGCTATGAAAAATGAGATCAGGCTTTTAATTGAAAGAAAGTATGGAGATTTGAGGACTTCGGAAAAACAGGCTGCAGATTATGTTATGGCGCATTTGGACAAGATCAGGGAAATGCCTTTGGAAAAGCTTGCACAGAAAAGCGGTGTCAGCCAGCCGACGATTATCCGGATGACAAAGGCTCTGGGATTTCAGGGTTATAAAGAATTCCGTTATGCGGCTGTAGAGCAGCTGGCTCGGGATCAGCAGGAAGAATGGATTGCTCATCCCATGTACGGATATCCGCTGAACCGAAAAGATAAGTTAGAGGATATTCCAGGAAAGGCAGCAGTAACTGCAGGAAAAATGATAGAAGAAACCCTGAAAAACTTTCCGGTAAGTGTATTTAAAAAAGTAGTTGATGCTCTTGGAAAAGCCAGGATCATAGATATATACAGTGTGGAAAACTCCAATGCGGCGGCTTCAGATCTGCTGACAAAGCTTCTTTATCTGGGACTTTGCTGCAGGCATTTTGACGATCAGTATCATCAGAGGATCAGCGCCGGAAATTTGACAGATCAGGATGTGGCAGTAGGGATTTCTTATTCCGGATGGTCCAGAGATACAGTAGACGTAATGAAGGAAGCGAAAAAAAGCGGGGCTGCAACAATTGTGATTACAAATTTCAGAGATTCACTGATTACAAAATATGCGGATATTCTGATATGCACCAGCCAGCAGCAGTATTTTTATGGAGACGCGATTTTTTCCAGAACAGCTCAGATGATGATCATTGATATGATCTATATGGGGCTGATTGCTTCAGATTATGACAGATTTTCGGCAGCCCTTGACAGAAGTGGAAGAGCTGTCTGCGATAAGGCATATCTGCCTGTGTAAGTTTACTACTTTGATGAACTGTAAAGGCTTTGTTAAGTT
>URWL01000315.1 GCA_900551465.1 uncultured Blautia sp.
GATTAAACGTCTCCATGAGTATAAGAGACAGCAGATGAATGCTCTTTATGCAATCTATAAATATAAGGAGATCAAAAAAGGAAATCTTCCGAAACGTCCGCTGACCATGATCTTTGGTGCAAAGGCAGCTCCGGCTTACACCATTGCCAAGGATATCATCCATCTGATCCTGTGCCTCCAGGAGATGATTGAAAAGGATCCTGCGGTAAATAAATATCTGAAGATCGTTATGGTAGAAAACTACAATGTAACCAAGGCAGAAAAGCTGATCCCTGCCTGTGATATTTCCGAGCAGATTTCCCTTGCTTCCAAGGAAGCCTCAGGAACCGGAAATATGAAATTTATGCTGAACGGTGCAGTGACTCTGGGAACAGAGGACGGCGCAAACGTAGAGATCCATCAGCTTGTAGGAGATGAGAATATTTATATTTTCGGAAAACGTTCTGAGGATGTAATCCGTCTTTATAAAGAGGAAACCTACAGTGCAGAGACTCTTTATCAGGAAGATGAAATGATTCGTGAGCTGGTTGACTTTATTAAGGGAGAAGAGCTGGAAACTATCGGAGATATGGAAAATCTGGAAAGACTTTATAAGGAAATCCGCTCCAAAGACTGGTTTATGGCTCTGCTGGATGTAAAAGAATATATTCAGACAAAAGAAAAAATGCTGGCAGATTATGAGGATGAGGAAGCATGGTCCAGAAAAGCTCTGGTAAATATTGCAAAGGCCGGATACTTCTCTGCAGACCGTACTATTGCCGAATACAACCGCGATATCTGGAAGCTGTCATAAAGAGGTGGCTTATGAGAGAATCAGGAATTTTGATGCCGGTGTCCGCTCTTCCCTCCAATACAGGAGTGGGAGAGCTGGGAGCCGACACCTTTCGGTTTATTAAAAATCTGAAAGATACAGGGGTAAAAATCTGGCAGATCCTGCCTCTGAACCCGGCAGGCTATGGAAACTCTCCATATCAGCCTTATTCCTCCTGCGCCGGAGATGAAATTTATATCAGTCTGGAAGAACTGCATAAGCAGGGGCTTCTGAATACAGCACCTGAGACATTTTGTAAGGATGCGGCAAAGGTGGATTATCAGGCGGTGAGAGAATGGAAGGAGCCTTATCTCCGGGAAGCCTTCAATAACTTTCAGGAGACAGAGGATTATCAGAAGTTCGTGGAACAGCCCTGGGTAAAAAGTTACGGAATGTTCCGTGCATTAAAAAAAGAAAACGGAAACCGCTGCTGGAACCAGTGGAAGGATGAGGACAAGAGCTGGCCGGAAACAGGCGCAGAGGTTCCTGCTCATGTGAAGGAAGAGGTTCAGTACCAGATGTTCCTTCAATATGTTTTTTACTGTCAGTGGATGGCAGTGAAAAAAGCGGCTAATGACATAGGAATCCGCGTTATGGGAGATGTGCCCTTTTATGTGGGCGTGGATTCTGTGGATGTGTGGGCCGGCAAGGACAACTTCCTTTTGGATACAGACGGATGCCCTGTTTTTATTGCAGGAGTTCCCCCTGACTATTTCAGCGCCACAGGTCAGAGATGGGGAAATCCGATTTATGACTGGGATTATCTGAAAAAGAATGATTATCAGTTCTGGATTGACCGGATCGGATACAGCAGCAAACTGTTTGATATGATCCGTATTGATCATTTTCGTGCCTTTGACACCTTTTGGAAAATTCCGGCAGAATGTCCCACTGCCATTGAAGGAGAATGGATCGAGGCTCCCGGCTTCGAAGTGCTGGACATGCTTACAGAAAAGCTTCCGGAAGTGGAACTGATCGCAGAGGATCTGGGAGATCTCCGTCCGGAGGTTCTTACCTTAAAAGAACATTATCATCTGAAGGGAATGAAGGTTCTGGAATTTGTCCTCGATACTTCAGGCAAATATGCAGTGGACAGTTTCCCGGATGAGAAAAATATGATCATATATACCGGAACACACGACAACAGTACGCTGATGGAATGGTATCAGGAGCTTAGTGGTCCGTCCAGAAGAAAGCTTCGCCGTTTTCTGAAAAAACAGGGCATCAAAAACGGTTCCGTACAGGACAGGCTTCTGGAATATACCTGGAAAAGCAAAGCGGAGTACGCAATTGTTCCTCTTTCTGATATTCTTGGAATGGGAAAAGAAGCACGACTGAACACTCCGGGCACCGTGGGAAGCCCAAACTGGGAATGGCGGATGCCGGATGGTGACAGGATAGAAGCAGGACTTAAAAAATATGCCGGACATCTGAGAGAAAGGAAATAACATATGGAATTTACCGGGGTTTATCATAAAACTTCAGAGCAGATGAGCTATCCGTACAATGAAAACCAACTGATTGTAAACATAAAAACCGGTTATGATGTCAAACGGGTCTTCATACATTATGGAGACCCGTTTGATGCAGGTATTCTGGGCGGAAAAGAAAAATGGACAGGAAAACGGGAAGAAATCTGCTACAAAAAGCGGCTGAAGCATCAGCTCTGGTGGACAACCATCCTGGAGCCGCCGTATAAAAGATGCAAATATTATTTTGAGCTTCAGACAGACAAGGAAACCTGGTATTACTTTGAGGACGGATTTCTCACAGAGGAGCAGCTGCATATGGATGGAAGAATGCTCCAGTGTTTTATTGTTCCCTGGATGAATCCGGCAGATCTGAACAGAACGCCGGAATGGGTGAACGATACGGTATGGTATCAGATTTTTCCGGATCGCTTCTGCAATGGAACACCGGAGAAAAATACAGAGGATATCCTTCCATGGAGAACCGGATCAGTTACCAACAAAGAGCGGTATGGGGGGAATCTTGCCGGAATCCGTCAGAAGCTGGGGTATCTGGAGGAGCTGGGCATCAATGGAATTTACCTGAATCCTGTTATGGAAGCGGAATCCAATCATAAATACGATACAACGGATTATGAAAAGATCGATCCGGCCTTTGGAGATGAGAAGGAGTTTTCTCTTCTGGTAAAGGAAGCTCATGATCACGGTATCCGTGTGATGGTGGACGCAGTATTTAACCATTGCGGGCCAAAGTTCGCGCCCTGGCTGGACGTGCAGGAAAAGGGACGGGCTTCCGAATATGCGGACTGGTTTATGATCAATGACTGGAGTGACATTAAGAAAAAGGCAGATACCAGGGAC
>URWL01000316.1 GCA_900551465.1 uncultured Blautia sp.
GGAAAAACCCTGGTTCTGGATACCGGAAGTTTTCCGGTTCTTCAAGGAGTACAGTCCTATACAGAAATGGGATTGATTCCGGCAGGTGCATACAGGAACAGAGAGTATCTGGAAGAAGATGTAGAAAGTCAGATTCCGGGAACCTGGCTGGAGGATCTGGCATATGATCCGCAGACATCAGGCGGATTGCTTCTCTCTGTACCGAAACAGGAGGCCGCCTGTCTTCTGGATAGGCTAAAAACTTTGGAACTTCCCTGTTCGCAGATTGGAGAAGTAAGGGAAAAACAAGAAAAATATTTGATTCTGAAATAAGAAAATGAGAAAATTATGGATAAAAATAAAACCTTAAGACAGCTTCCAAAGGTAGACCGCCTTCTGGAAGAACCAGAAAGCGCAGAGCTCTGCAGACAATATGGCAGAGAAAGGACAATAGAGGCTTTTCGCGAAGCGCTGGATGTTTTTAGAAATCAGATTCTTCATGGAGAAGAAGGACTGGAGGAGCTTTCAGGAAAAACAAAAGAGATAAAACCAGAAAGGCTCCAGGCCTGGATCTTTGACAGAAGCCAAACCAGGCTCAGGGAATCGGATACCTCTTCTTTTCAAAGAGTTCTGAATGCTACAGGAGTGATTCTTCATACAAATCTTGGCCGGGCGCCTATGGGGGAGCATCAAAAATCAGCAGTAATGGAAGCTATGTGGGGATACTCAAACCTGGAGTATGAACTTTTACAAGGGAAAAGAGGACATCGCCAGTCTCATTATAAAGACCTGATCTGCCAGATCACAGGAGCGGAGGATGCTGTGGCAGTTAATAATAACGCTGCCGCAGTAAGTCTGATCCTTGGAGCTATGGCAAAAAAAAAAGAAGTGGTGGTTTCCAGAGGGGAGCTGATAGAAATTGGAGGGCGCTTCCGCGTTCCTGATGTAATGGAACAAAGCGGAGCCATTTTAAGAGAAACAGGCTGTACCAACCGGACAAGGATTTCAGATTATGAAAAAGTTATCTGGGAAGAAACTGCTGCTTTATTAAAGGTTCATACAAGTAATTACAAGATTGTGGGCTTTACGGAAGAAACATCAGTAAAGGAACTGGCACAGTTGGGAAAAAGACATGGGATCCCGGTGATCGTAGATCTTGGAAGCGGTGTTTTGGTGAATCTGGAAAAATATGGACTGGCTCATGAGACTACAGTTCAGGAAGTATTGAAAGAGGGAGCAGACGTGGTCTGTTTTTCCGGCGACAAACTTCTGGGCGGCCCCCAGGCAGGGATTATTGCCGGAAAGAAAAAGTACATAAAAGCTATAGAAAATCATCCAATGATGCGTATGCTGCGTCTGGATAAGTTTACTACAGCAGCTCTGGAAGCTACGTTCCGAGAATATCTGGATGAAAAGAATGCCTGGGCGAATATTCCTGTATTGCAGATGATTGCCAGAGGTGAAGAGGAACTGCGTTTACAGGCAGAGATGATTATAAAGGAACTGGGGGAAGGGGGATATCCTGGCAGAATCACCTTAGAAAAAAGCCGTTCCGCAGTAGGAGGAGGTTCCCTTCCGGGAGAGGAAATGCCGGATTACGCTGTGGTAATAGAGCCGAAAGAGGAAAGAGCAGAGGAGCTTTCGTGCCGTCTTAGAAGGCTTCCGCTGCCTGTGATCGGTCATATAAAAAATGAAAAAGTGTGGTTGGAGATGCGTACAATCTCTGCGGAAGAAGCCTCCCTGCTGGCAAACGCTCTGAAAGAAGCTCTCTTTCATAAAAAAAGAGCTGTGGAAATATAATCCACAGCTTCATTGCTGTCTGGCGGATGCCTGTGAGAATCGAACTCACCCAGGGCGCTCTTAACGTCCAGCACAGGTTTTGAAGACCAGGGGGCACACCAGTTACCCAACGACATCCATATTTTGATACCGGAACATTATAACAGGATATGACGGGAATTTCAATAGAGGGCAATGGGAAAAGATAAGCCTGGCTGTAGACCGCAGTTCGCATCGGTTACAGTCATGGCATCAGAAAGGATTTTTATGAAAAAAACAGAGATATCCATTCAGAAAATAACAAATAATGATTTTTTGGAATGCATAGATATGGCTGCGCTGGAAGCAGTGTACGACGTATATCTGAATTGCAGCAAAGAGTTTCGGATCAGTTGTACTCCAGAGAATCTGGAGGAACTGATCATGGGCCGCCTTTATACAGAAAACAGGATCAGTGGGACGGAAGAAATGAAAGAAATTATCATCCGGGAGCAGGAAAAGGAAATTCATATAAAAACTGAAAAAGAAGCCGGAGAAAGCCAGAAGAAGAACCAGGGAAAAAAAAAGTGCTATGAGGGAGAGGCTATGACGCTTTTTGCTGCGGCAGATAAAATTTTTGAAAATCCGGGAGAGCTTTTCAGAGAAACAGGCTGTGCCCATTGCTGCGCCTTATGGAAGGATGGGGAGATCCTTTGCTGCTTTGAGGATATTGGCCGTCATAATGCTTTGGACAAAGCAGTAGGAAGGGCGCTTCTTCAGAGGGTATCTTTGGAAGACTGCGTAGTTTTTACCAGCGGAAGAGTTTCTTCCGATTATCTTCAAAAGATTGTTCATGCAGAAATCGGAACAGTGGTTTCCAGGGCGGCAGTTACAGATCTTGCAGCAGATCTTGCACGCAGAAATAAAATAACACTTTATGGTTTTGTAAGAAAAGGAAAGGGAAACTGTTATTCAAAAGAAACGTTTTCTGGGAAAGGAGGATCTGCATGATTCATATTGCTGTTGTGGAAGATGAAAAACTGTTTGCAGAACAGATTCTGAATTTTATCAGGAAATATGAAAAAGAGAATAACAGGCAGATCAAAGTGACGGCATATTCAGACGGAGAAGACATTGTAGAAGATTATAAGGGAGAATACGATATTATTCTCATGGATATCCAAATGAGATTTATGGACGGGATGACTGCGGCAGAAAAGATCCGAAGTCTGGATGATGAAGTGATCATTATGTTTATTACCAATATGATCCAGTACGCAGTGCGGGGATATGAGGTGGATGCTATGGATTATGTGGTAAAGCCTGTGGAATATTTTTCGTTTTCTCAGAAACTGGATAAGGCCATTGCTAGGATTCGGAAAAAGAAAGAAATATATATTAC
>URWL01000317.1 GCA_900551465.1 uncultured Blautia sp.
TTATTATTACGCATAAGCTTCAGGAAGTGCTTGCACTTTCGGATCGTGTTGCTATTCTCCGCAAGGGAAAATATATTGATACTGTGGAAACGTCAAGCGCCAATGTTCAGAGCCTTTCTGAGATGATGGTAGGTGCAAAGGTAGATCTGGATATCGATCGCCCGGACCCTGTAGATCCTCAAAAACGTTTGGAGATCAAAGGGCTTACCTGTAAGGACAAGGAAGGTGTTAAAACTCTGGATGATGTGGATCTTGTAGTCAACAGTGGTGAGATCCTTGGAATTGCCGGAATTTCAGGAAGTGGTCAGAAAGAGCTTCTGGAAGCAGTTGCCGGACTTCAGGCAGCCGAAAGCGGAACAATCCTGTTTACCGATGAGGATGGAAACCAGAAAGATCTGGCAAAAATGGATTCCGTAGAGATTCAGGAACTGGGCGTAAGTCTTGCTTTTGTTCCGGAGGACCGTATCGGTATGGGACTTGTCGGCGATATGGATATGACGGATAATATGATGCTGAGAAGTTATCATAACGGCAAGGGCGGTCTGCTTGACAGGAGAGGTCCCAGACAGCTTGCCACTACGATCAAGGATCAGCTGGAGATCATGACACCGAGTATTTCTTCTCCTGTCCGTCAGATGTCCGGAGGTAATGTACAGAAAGTACTGGTAGGCCGTGAAATTGCCCAGAATCCGAAGATATTGATGGTAGCTTACCCCACCAGAGGAATTGATATCAATTCTTCCCATACCATATATAAGCTTTTGAACGAGCAGAAAAAACATGGAGTTGCAGTAATCTGTGTAATAGAGGATCTGGATGTTCTGCTATCTCTTTGCGACAGGATCGCCGTTCTCTGCGGCGGAAAGATCAGTGGTGTGGTAAATGGAAGAGCTGCGACCAAAGAAGGAATTGGACTTTTGATGACAAAGCATGAAAAAGGAGGGGAGCAGTAATGAAAAAAGAACCTTTCTTAAAAATGTCCAGGCGTGAAAAGATCAGCTGGCAGAAAAGGCTTATGATTCGTATTGCGGCCCTGATTCTGTCACTTCTGGTCTGTGCGGGTGTGATCTTTCTTCTGGTAAGAATGAACCCCTTTGACGTATATAAGGCTATCTGGGACGGAGCGCTTGGATCAGAGCGCCGTATCTGGATCACTGTTCGTGATACCATGATTCTTCTGTGTATTGCAATCGGTCTTGCACCGGCATTTAAGATGCGTTTCTGGAATATCGGTGCTGAGGGACAGATTCTGGTAGGCGGTGCCTGTGCAGCGGCAGCCATGATCTATGCAGGTGACAAAATGTCTCCGGTACTTCTTCTGGTTGTTATGTTTGTATGCTCTGCGCTGGGCGGTATGATCTGGGGTATGATCCCGGCTGTGTTTAAAGCCTACTGGAATACAAATGAAACGCTGTTTACCCTGATGCTGAACTATGTTGCCATGCAGATTGTAACCTTCTGTATTGTATTCTGGGAGAATCCAAAAGGTTCCAATACAGTGGGAATCATTAATCAGTCTACACAGGCCGGCTGGCTTCCGGAGCTTTTTGGACAGAAGTATGGATGGAATGTTCTGATCGTGCTGGTATTTACGGTAGTAATGTTTATTTATCTGAAATACAGCAAGCATGGTTACGAGATCTCCGTTGTGGGAGAAAGTGAAAACACAGCCAGATATGCAGGCATCCGGGTGAAAAAGGTTATTATTCGTACTATGGCGATCTCTGGTGCGATCTGCGGCATTGCCGGTTTTGTTATTGTCAGCGGAGCAAGCCATACCATTTCCACAGCTACAGCAGACGGACGCGGATTTACAGCTATCATCGTTGCATGGCTTTCCAAATTTAATACGTTTATCATGCTGGCGGTATCCTTCGGTATCGTATTTATGCAGCAGGGAGCGGTGCAGATCGCAACCCAGTACGGACTGAATGAAAATGCTTCCGACGTTATTCTGGGAATTATCCTGTTTTTCCTGATCGGAGCAGAATTCTTTATTAATTACAAAGTTGAGCGTGCAAAAAAATAGGAGGAAGATGCAATGAGTGTACTTATTATTTTTATTCAAAAAGCAATTGTCCAGGGCATCTGTATTCTTTATGGGGCGCTTGGCGAGATTATGACAGAAAAATCTGGAAACCTGAACCTTGGAATACCGGGAATCATGTATATGGGCGGAATCTCCGGTCTGATGGGAGCTTTCTTTTATGAAAAAGACAATCCGAATCCAAATGCACTGGTGGGAGTGCTGATCTCGCTTTTATGTGCTTTTACGGTAGCGGCTCTGGGCGGACTGATCTACAGTGTACTTACCATTACTCTCAGAGTAAATCAGAATGTAACCGGTCTGGCTCTTACGATTTTTGGTACCGGATTCGGAAACTTCTTCGGAGGATCCATTTCCAAGCTTGCCGGAGGTGTGGGACAGATTTCTGTTAAAGTAACAGGAAGTGCTTATACGGCAAAAATTCCAGGATTATCCAAGATTCCGGTTCTGGGAGACCTTCTGTTCAGCTATGGATTTATGACATACCTGTGTATTATCGTGGCAGTGCTTCTGTCGGTGTTCCTGTTTAAGACAAGATATGGACTGAACCTCCGTGCCATCGGAGAGAATCCGGGAACTGCTGATGCAGCCGGTATCAACGTAACCAAATATAAATACCTTTCCACTTGTATCGGTGCAGGGCTTGCAGGTCTGGGCGGTCTTTACTTTGTAATGGAATACTCAGGCGGAACCTGGACAGACAATGGGTTTGGAGACAGAGGCTGGCTGGCAGTTGCCCTTGTTATTTTTGCACTGTGGAAACCGCTTAATGCCATCTGGGGTGCGTTTCTGTTTGGGGCGCTCTACATTCTGTATCTTTACATCCCGGGTCTGGGAAGAAGCATGCAGGAAGTATTTAAGGCTCTGCCTTATGTGGTTACGATCATCGTTCTTGTATTTACCAGCTTCCGTAAAAAGAAGGAGCACCAGCCTCCGGCAGGTCTGGGACTTCCGTACTTCAGGGAAGAACGTTAAAAAAGTATTGCAAATACATTTATACGGCAGTATAATAAAGCATATAAAAGGAAATTCTTCGGGGCAGGGTGACTGTGATCTGCATAAGGC
>URWL01000318.1 GCA_900551465.1 uncultured Blautia sp.
ATCAAAGAGCCTAAAAAAGTGGAGATGGCTTTGTGGAAGATCATCCCTCCGGAGGAGGGCAGCGATTTCTGCCATCGTCTGGTATTTCACGGAAGAGAGGTATGTACAGCACGGACAAAACCTCATTGTGATAAATGTTGTCTGGAAGATATCTGTAAGAAAAATATATAATTGAATATACAAAATTGGTCTGCAGAGAAAGGAGAAACAATATGGCATTATCAGCGGTACATCATGTAGCCCTGCTGGTATCAGACTATCAGAAATCAAGAGAATTTTATGTGGATAAACTGGGATTTCATATTATAAGAGAAAATTTCCGGAAAGAAAGAGGAGATTATAAGCTGGATCTGGAACTGGACGGTGTGGAACTGGAAATTTTTGCCCCGGCTCAAAAGGATCCGGAGCATAAGCTTCATCCGGAACGGCCGAATTTTCCCGAAGCATATGGACTCCGACATCTGGCTTTTACAGTAACAGATATCGAAAAAACAGTCACAGAGCTTCAGGCAAAAGGGATTGCGATGGAACCGATCCGGGTGGATGAATTTTCTGGCGGGAAATTTACATTTTTTAAAGATCCGGACGGACTGCCGCTGGAGCTGCATGAATAAAACATAAAAATATAAGACATAAAAAGCTGCCTTAGAGTAAAATCTAAGGTGGCTTTTTTGTATATTATTCAGAAAAATTGGTATAATACACAAGAAAAGAAAGACAAAACTGTTACAAATAACATTGATGGCAGAAGTAAAGTCTTATATAATCAAAATTACACCCTGAAATCCGTAAAATGGTATTGCAGTATTGATGTGAATAGAGGAGGAAAAAAAGGCGTCATATTGTAAAAAGAAAAGTGCTGAAAGAGAAAAAGAGAGGTTTGTCTATGATAATCCCAAGAAAACAGATGCAGAATATAGTAGAAGAGTTAGAAGGCACAATTCAGAAAAATATTAATATTATGGATGAAACAGGCTGTATTATTGCAAGTTCAGATATTACAAGGATAGGAACCTATCATTCTGGAGCACAGAGGGTAATTAACCAGAAACTGGATGAGCTGGTAATATGTGAGGAAGATGAGTATGCAGGAGCCAAAAATGGGATTAATCTTCCCATTATAATTGAAGATGAAATCGTAGGAGTAGTAGGAATTACTGGGAAAAAAGAAGAAGTACAAATTCTTGGAAAAATAATACAAAAGATGACCAAAATTCTTATTATCGAAAGTTATCAGAATAACCAGAAAAAAATGATGGACAGCATGAGAAATAATTTTCTTTTCAGCTGGTTATTTGCCAATGAAGATAATGGAGAAACAGAAGAAAATATGAAACTTCGAGGGCAGCTTCTGGGAATTGACATAAATTTGGATCGTGTTGTTGTAGTAATGGGAATCATGCGAAAGGGTGAAAAAAATGAACCTAAAGAAGCGGAGATTGAACAGAAATTCTATGACCGGGTGATTAGAGAGATTAATCGCTGCCTGAAGAAAGATTCACGTCACCTGGTTTTTCAGGTGGGGATCAAAGTGATCATTTTTTTTCACAGTTCAGATATGAAAGAAACAATGAGAAATGTTCAGGAGATTATTGACAGTGTAGAAAAACAATATAAATGTTATCTTTTCGGGGGAATTGGTTCTATTGGCACAAACCGTTCGGAAATCAGACGTTCCTATCGAGAGGCAGACACTGCCTGTAATCTTGCTATGAGGCTGAAGAATAAAAAAATTAAAATTTACAACGATGTTGATATGGAACTGCTTCTGGAAAATATATCAAAACATGACAGAGAACTTTTTGTAAAGCGTGTTTTTAAAGACTGTCAGGATCCGGAAATTCACAGATGGGTACAGCTGTTGCGCTGTTATTCGGAAAATAATGGTTCTATTACCAAGACTGCTGAGGATTGTTATATACACAAAAATACTTTGCAGTATCGTTTGACAAAGTTAAAAGAAGTGACAGGATATGATCCAAGAAATATAAATGAATCTATACCGCTTTATATTGCAATGTTAATCTATGAATTTGATCATGTTGTATAGGAGAGATAAAATATATATGATAAATTCCCGTGAGAAGACCGTCAGAAGACGGTCTTTTTGCTGTTTTATGTAACAAAAATTTTCAGTTTTTTATGGGCTTTATAACGGTTAATTCAGATAAATTATAATATATAATACAAATAAAAAAAGGAGGGTATGATTGATGGATCGATTTATTGAAAAATTTAGTTTGAAAGGAAAAAAGGCGATTGTAACTGGTGGAGCAAAAGGGCTTTGCAATGGAATGGCGCAGGCTCTTCATGATGCTGGAGCGGAGGTTGTTCTTCTGGATATTCTGGATACAGTGGAGGATGCTGCAAAGGAAATGGGAAGAAATGGAGCTTCAGTATATGCTGTGAAAGGAGATTTATCCAGACCAGAAACTTTAGAAGAAATATATAAAGAATGTCTGGATAAACTGGGAGGACGTTTGGATATACTTTTAAATGGAGCAGGTATTCAATATCGATGTCCGGCAGTAGAATTTCCGGCAGATAAATGGGAAAAGATTTTAAAAATTAATTTAAGTGCAGTTTTTTATATGTCACAGTTAGCAGGTAAAACAATGCTGAAACAGGGATATGGAAGAATTATTAATGTAGCGTCTATGACAGTGTATTTTGCCAGCGTCATGATTCCTGCTTATGCAGCAAGCAAAGCCGGAGTGGCTCAGGTTACAAAGGCACTTTCAAATGAGTGGGCCTCTGAAGGTATTACTGTTAATGCGATTGCGCCAGGGTACATGGCAACAGAATTAACGGCAAATATGAAAGAAGTAAATCCAAAGCAATATGAAGAAATCACGTCAAGAATCCCAATGGGACGTTGGGGAAACCTGGAAGATTTACAGGGGACAGTAGTATTTCTTGCTTCAGAAGCTGCATCATATATCAGCGGAGCAGTAATTCCTGTAGATGGAGGTTTTATGGGGAAATAATTATAATATATTAGATTTTAAATGAAATATAGATGGAATATTCTGGGTATTAAAAGCCTGGAATATTCCTTTTTTGATAAAAGGATAAT
>URWL01000319.1 GCA_900551465.1 uncultured Blautia sp.
TCAGATTCATGAAAAGGCTGGCATCGGTAATGACTGTTCCGGATCACTGTATGATAGGACGTTCCGTGGTGACCCATCTCACTTCCACCCGTTTGCGGGATGTTATACTGTACAACAAAGAGTACGAACCATCCTTATATGAAAAGATAAAGGATTCCATCGAATCCTTGTCTCACTTCATTCCGGCAAAAGACCATGCCGATAATGTGGTTCCCGATGTATTTGTTTCGCAACAGGATTGGGAAAATCCTCGTGACACTTATGAACATCAGGTTATCATACTCAATGCCAAAAGCAAAAAGAAAGAACTGTTCTGGTGGGATTACCTGAAACTCAATATTTTCCTGAGCGATTTGGAGTATTATTTCGGCTACTATATTTTGATGAACCGCTGGCAGATTCCGATGATCCAAAAGTGGATTGCCGAATACCGTGAAAAAGGTCTCTTCGAGTCCCAGCGTGCGAAAGATTATCTTCTGTTCTATTTGAAAGCCGGAGAAAAAACACCGGTTCGTGTTTTAAACTCACAGGGAGTACAGGTTAAGATGAAGATGCCTTCAAGATAAGCCGGTAACATAATGTTTCTCATAGGGAAAAGCGGATTATGTATATTTCATAGGCATTTCTTTGCCGATAGAATGCATAATTGGCCTTTCCCTTTGTTTTTATGGTATATATTTATACTTTTGCCGTAAAAAAAATACCATCCGGTCGGTATTTTTTAGGGATATGGTGGAACAGGGATAGAATCCGGTTGCCGGAAGATGGAATAACAAAGACATAGAGGAACATCTCTGTTTTGAAATTCCACTTTCTGTTTGGGTTCCTCTATGCCGAACAAACCGACTAATCGGCTTATTTGAAAACAAATATAGCCAAAATTATGATGGTACAGGAAATTATGGATAAAAATATGTTGCGATAAGGTATCATGAAAGTGTTTATTGATTTATAAAAGCCTTTGGTTCATTTAGTTTATCTGAAAATGCATACATATTTAATAATATTAAAAACCAAATGTATTTTCATCTAAAAAAACTACTTTTGTGTGATACTAAAAAAGATTATCATGAAAGGAACAAAAGGTTCAGAAACAAAAGCTTTAATAAGGGAGACTGCATTCAAACAGTTTCTGACAAAAGATTACAGCATGGTCCCCCTAAAGGATATAGAGAAAAGCCTTAATCTGTCAAGAGGCTGTACTTCTTATCATTATCCGACAAAACAGGAATTGTTTATAGATGTCATCAACGTTTATATTTTAGACGTGCAGCGGGTAAAACATGCGTCAGATAATCTGTCAGGTTTGTCTTTATTCGAATACTTCAATCAATATGTTGACAACATTGCAAAAGCAATGGATAGACTTTCTCAGTTTGTCATGCCGGAAGCTAATATTAATGGTACGCGTGCGTATATGAGTCTGATTTTGCAGGCTGAAAAATATTATCCCGGATTTCACCAGATGCTGAGTGAGATTGAAAAAAATGAGATGGCGCAGTTAAGACAGGTTGTTGTCAAAGCACAAAAGGACGGTGAGATACGCAGCTCTTGCAATACAGATTTGCTTGTTCAACAAATCAGATTGATTTTCTTGGGTAAATCATATCAGGATGCATTAAGAAATGGATTGGATGTGAATTCCTTAAGAGAACAATTGTACTTTATATATTTTCTAATTAAAAACAAGTAAGAAAATGAAAAATGATGTTTTTATTACGGGAACATCTTGTTATTTCCCTAATAAACCGGTCTCTAATGAGGACATGGAAGAGTTTTTAGGATTGATTGCAGGAAAACATTCAAGAGTTAAGCCTGTCATCTTAAAGCAGAATGGTATCAAACAACGTTATTATGCACTCACAAAAAGACAGGAAATAACGCATACAAATGCGGAAATGGCGGCTGATTCAATACGGAAGCTGTTACAGGATTCTTCTGTTTCGGAGTCGGATATTGAATTGTTGGCATGTGCAACCTCAAGTCCGGATCAGATGCTTCCGTCCCATGCTTCTATGGTTCACGGATTGCTGAAAAACAAGCCGATGGAAATCTTTTCTGCTTCAGGTATCTGCTTGTCATGCCTTCAGGCATTTAAAACCGCCTTTTGGGGTATTTTATCAGGAGAAAAAAAGAATGCGATATGTAGTACTTCAGAATTGACTTCGGCTACACTGCTTTCAAAGAACTATGATATTGAATATGAAAAATGTGCCGATATAGGAACACAGCCCTATATGGCACTGGAGAAAGATTTTTTGCGTTTTATGTTGAGCGATGGCGCCAGTGCTGTATTGCTTCAGAATCAACCGGGTAAGGAAAAGACTTTAAAAGTTGAGTGGGTGGAAATGACTTCATTTGCGAATGAATTGCCCACGTGTATGTTTATGGGAGCAGAGAGTAAAGATGACGGGGAGTTGAAAAGCTGGAAATCATTCAGCAGTCAGGAAAGGATAGACCGTTCACTGTTTGTTGTAAAACAAGATGTAAAACTGCTGGGAAACTATGCTGTACGATATTGGGCTAAGCACATTAAGTATTGTCTTGAGAAACATAATGTATTGCCGGATACAATTTCCTATGTTCTTCCTCACGTTTCTTCCATGTTTTTTTATGATAAAATAATAAATGAGCTTGAACAAGTGGGGATTGGAATCGACAAGAGCAAATGGTTCACTAATTTGCCGGAAGTCGGAAATATTGCTTCAGCAGCCATATTTGCGATTCTGGATCAATTCTGGAAGACACATAAGCTCATGCCGGGAGAAAAAATACTGCTGCTTGTCCCTGAAAGCGGACGCTTTTCTTATGGAACAGTGCTATTAAGTGTCGTATAAATTTGGAAATAAACGATAAATAACGTATTTTTGCGCTGTTAAAACGACATAGTATAGTATCATATATCATCTTCCAAACGAAAAGTGGAAAATTTCAAAGAGACAAGATGGAATATGACAGCTTGCGCTATATTAAAATATATAGCACAGGCGCGTCAGCTTCGTCTCTAGGTATTCCACTACCATGTTTGGATGTTGATTGCGTCTGTGCTATTTTTTATAAT
>URWL01000320.1 GCA_900551465.1 uncultured Blautia sp.
ATACAGAACATATAAAACTGATTGTTTCTCTTGGAGCAGCTTCTTTTTTTAATCAGATTGCCCTTGCTGTTGTACAGATTTTTATGAACAACATCCTTCGTTACTATGGCGCAGCCTCCGCATACGGAAGTGATATCCCCATTGCCTGCGTAGGAATCATCTCAAAGGTAAATATGGTCTTCCTGTCTATCTGTATCGGCATATCGCAGGGCAGCCAGCCTATCTGGGGATTTAACTATGGTGCGGGAAAATATGACCGGGTCAGAAAAACCTATGGGTATTCCGTAACTGCCTGCACCATTATCGCAACTGTATTTTTTCTCTGTTTTCAGTTTTTCCCTCACCAGATTGTAGGGCTTTTCGGAACAGGAAGCGATCTGTACTTTCAGTTTGCAGAACGCTATCTTCGTATTTTTATGTTTCTGACCTTTGCCAATGGCATACAGCCCATGTCTGCAGGATTTTTTACCTCCATCGGAAAAGCAAAGCTGGGAATTATCATGTCCCTTACCAGACAGCTTGTTTTTCTGCTTCCTCTGATCGTGATCCTTCCGGTCTTTATAGGAATCGACGGCGTCATGTATGCCGGTCCCATTGCCGACACAGCCGCCTTTATTCTGGCTATTGTATTTGCCCGAAGAGAACTGTCTAAAATGAAACAGGCGGAGACCTGAATACAGAAATGCCCCGGAAGATCTCCGGGGTGTTTCTTTAGCTTATCTGCCATTTTACATGACTGCCGCTTTCGTCCTTTGTGACAATCAGCTGGTCTTCAATCTCCTGCTTCAGTTCTGTTACATGAGATATGATACCGATCAGCTTTGATCCTTCTGCCATCTCCAAAAGTACCTTCACTGCCTGATTTCTGGAATGTTCATCCAATGATCCAAAGCCTTCGTCAATAAACATCATATCCAGATTTATGGCTGCAGAGTTTTCCTGGATCTGATCGGCCATTCCCAGTGCAAGAGCCAGCGCCGCCATAAAGGACTCTCCTCCGGAAAGAGTTCGTACCTCTCTTTCCTTTCCGGTTACTGCAGAGTAGACCATCAGATCCAGCCCCCTGTTTTTTCCCTCTCCGGCTTTTTCCAGCTTGTACATCCGAAGTTCAAACTGACCGGCAGACATATCCTGAAAGCGTCTGTTAGCCGCATAAAGTATTTTTTCCAGATAATACCTCTGAACATAGGTTTCCAGATCCATTCTGGAGCCGCTGACATTGCCGGACACAAGACGATACAGGTGATCGATACGCCCATGTTCTTCCACCAGCTTCTGTCGTTCCTGAAGCATCGGAGACAGTATCTGATCCACTTCTTTGTTGTCTTTATACACAGACCGAAGCTGATCCCGTAAGCTTTCTGCAGATCTAAGAGAATGCTCTGCATCCTCTGTTTCTTTTTGTATATCGGCCATTACCGGCGGTTTTCTGTTTCCTATGGCTGCGGTCAGAGACTGGGCTTTTCCTTCAGCTGCCTTCTTTCCTTCGCGGAAAATCTGTACTTCTTTTCTAAGCTGTTCTGTCATTTGTTTTTCATAGCTGTCTGTCAGAGATTTCCATTGAGATTCTGCCATATCTTTTTCTTCTGCCATGCTCTCATAATTCTTTTTCCGCTTTTTTTCTTCTGTTTCTGCTGCCGGAAGCTCTGCCTTATATTTTTTTATCAATGTTTCTGTACTGCTTCTTTCTGCCGCAGCTTTTTCTCTTGCAGCCCTGGCTGTATTATAATCCTCTGTAAAACGTTCCTTTTTGCAGGCGGCTTCTGTCTCTGCTTTTCTTGCAGCATCCTCTGATTCAAAATCCGAAGAAAAAGAATAACTTTGAAATTCCGCTTTGGCAGATTCATATGCAATTCCAGCTTCCCTTACCTGCTCTGCTGATAATTCCATCTGTTTTCTGACAGCAGGTTTTTCTTCTTCCAGATCTCTCAGCTGTTTCTGTACAGACTGCAGTTCCTCCCAGTCCCTTTGATATTTTATTCCATTTTCCTGCACTTCCTTCATCCACTGTCTGATCAGTTCCTGCCCCTGTCCCGGAGAAAATTCTTCCGGAAGAACTGGAATATTCTCTCTCATTCGATTTTTAAGCCTGTGAAATCTTTCATCAAAATCTTGTTTTTTCATATCTCTGAGATCTGTGTTTGATTTCACCTCTGCTGACAGCTTTTCCTGCTCTGTCCGAAGCTTTTCTGTTTCTTTTTCCAGAAGTTCCATTCCCTCACGGGTAAATTCTGTATGGACTTTCTTTATAATACAGGGATGTGGGTGCTCTGTAGAGCCACACACCGGACAGGGTTGTCCCTCCATAAGCTCCGATGCAAGAAAACCTGCCTGGGCATCCAGAAAATCCTGCCGGATTTTCTCATATTCCCCATGTTTTTTTTCGTATGATGCTCTGGTCTCTTTATACTTTTCTTTCAGCTCTTCTATGTTTTTTTCATATGTTTTCTGTTCTTTGTAAATACCGGAAAGCTCTTTCAGATCTTCGGTCATACCATTTATTTCTTTCATCTGACTCTGACATACAGCCAGCTTTTCTCCTGCATCTGAAAGCTGTTCTGATCTGTCACGCAGGGCTTTTTGTCTGTTTTCCAGAACCTCAAAAGCCTTTTTATCTTCTTCTTCTTTTATCCGGGCTTTCTCCAGCAGTTTCTTTCCCATATCCACTTTTTTCTTTGTTTCTTTTATCTGTACAAAGAGCTGAATCGCTTTTTCTGCTTTTTCCAGTGTCCGCGTATATTCTTCCTGAACCATCTCCAGTTCTTTCTGTTTTTTCTGTTCCTCCTGGATCATTCCCGCTTCTTTTTCCATCAGCCCAGGAAGTTTTCCGGTCTGATTTTCAAATGCTGTACGGACTCTTTCCGCATCTTCCTGGCCTGATTTCCAGAAATCATAAAATGTTTTTATCTCCCAGGCATCCCATATACTGCCTGCAAGTTTTTCCTTATTTTCCATCTCAAAAGACTGTTTTCTATATTTTTCCAGTTCTTCTTCTGTCTGTTTTCTTTGCGTGAACAAACTTTGAAGCTGCTGTGCTTCTATATAAATA
>URWL01000321.1 GCA_900551465.1 uncultured Blautia sp.
ATTTCACTTGCTGTTGCTACACCGGGAAAAACCGGAATTCCGATCTCCTGACAGTATTTTACTGTTTTGGGATTCAACCCGGGACTTACAATAAATTTTGCCCCGGCTGACACAGCTTCGTCTACCTGTTTTGCGTTCAGCACTGTCCCGGCCCCGACCAGCATATCCGGATATGCCTCCAGCATTTTTTGAATGGCTTCTCCTGCCGCTTCTGTGCGAAATGTAACTTCTGCACAGGGAAGCCCGCCTTCTGTCAGTGCTTTAGCCAGATTTACTGCATCATCTGCATCATCAATCTTTACTACCGGAACGATCTTTAATGATCGGATTTTTTCTTTTATTTCTTCCATTCTCTTATCTGCAGCCATTCTTTGTCCCGTCCCTTTCTTTTTACCAGTGTGCCTTTGTTGCTTCTTCGTTGGCTGTATGATCCCTTCTGCTGAGAAGCAGACAAAGCGCATCTAAAGTAATATGAAGGCTCTGATCGAATAAAGAGCTTAACAGCTGAATAGAACCTCTTGCTTCCCCTGTATCGCCTTTTACCGTTCCCGGAATCTGAAGAATCACTTCTGCAAGCTCTGCAAGAGGAGATTCTGGTTTGCTGGTCACTGCAAGTACTGTGCATCCGGCTTCTTTTGCTTTTTTTGCATCATTAACAACGCCCGCACTTTTTCCTGATCCGGAAACACCGATAAAAACATCACCACTGCTCATGGCAGGTGTAATGGTCTCTCCGACGACAAACACGGTATAGCCAATATGCATCAGGCGCATGGCGAATCCTTTTGCAGAAAATCCGGAACGACCTTCTCCCGCTACGAATACACGCCTGCTTTTGTCCAGCCTGTCCATAACTGCCTGAATTTCCTCTTCCTTTACCTTACCGATCACGTCTTCAATTTCATTCATAATGTCTTTTAATACTTCGATCATACTCTCTGCCTCCTGATCTCTGCCGAAAATGCTCTGGCCGCTTCTTTTATGTCTTCTGCCTTACTGATAGCTCCACCTACAATCACAATATTGATTCCGCACTTTTCCATAAGTCCGATATTGTCCAGGCGCACCCCTCCGGCAACTGCGATCTTTTGGATCCCCTGAAGCTTTTCGCACATAGATTTCACCAGAACCTCCAGTCCTCTGCCCTGATTGTCTGCGGGAAGATGCACACAGAAAACAGCCTCTGGAAATTCTTTTTTTAAAAGTTCCAGTTTCTCATCTGACACTTCCAGAAGGTCTATCATATATTCCTTTCCAAATTCTTCCGCTACTTTCTGGCAGGCCTTTAAAGTAGAAATTGACGAAAAGCCCATCACCGTAGGAATATCCCCTCCTGCCTCATAGGCTTTTCGGAATTCATATTCTCCCTCATCACAGGTCTTGATATCTGCCAGAATACACTGATCCGGAAATCTTTCTTTCAGGTATTTTACACTTCCTTCAAGGCCATAGTCTTTAATAAGAGAAGTGCCCACTTCAATAATATCTGCTGCGCCATCCATCTGACAGATCATTTCCTCAGCTCTTTCCGTGGTAACCCGGTCAATTGCCGCCTGAAGTCTCATTTATCTGGCTCCCTTCATATATGTATCCAGTTCCTCCCTTGTAGGAAGTCCCTCATTATCGCTTGCCACTGAAACCTGTATAGAACCAATGGCATTTCCTCTGTCTGCCATTTCCGCCATACTTTTTCCTTCCAGCCATGCACTCAGCACACCTACTGCAAACCCATCTCCTGCTCCTACAGTGTCTACAACCGTTTTTACTTTATAGCCGGGATAAAATGCCCTGCCCTCTTCACAGTCCGCATAGGCTCCCCTGCCTCCGGCTTTTACGATCACTGCCTTTGCACCTTTTTTACGATAAAAGTCCGCAATCTCTTCCGGTTTGTCACTTCCCATCAGTATCTTTCCCTCACCGGTTCCAGGAAGAACAATATCTGCTTTTGCTGCGATATCATTAATGGTTTCAATCATCATCTGAGGACTTTCCCATAAAGTTGGTCTGAGATTCGGATCAAAGCTTACCATCATGTTATTTTCCCGTACCCGCTGGATCAGACGATAGGTTGCCTCCCGGCAGCTTTTTGACAGCGCAGGAGGTATTCCTGTGATGTGGAGCACTCTGGCTCCCTCCAAATCCACTTTTTCAACATCCTCCGGTGAAAGGCAGGACGCTGCACTGTTTCTGCGATAATAAAAAACTTCCGGGTCCCCCTCCATCACTTTTGCTTTTAACTGATATCCGGTGAAATGTTCCGGATCTCTGGTGATCTGAACATCCAGACCTTCTTCTTTTAATTTATTCTCAATATATGTTCCAAATGGGTCTGTCCCAAGCTTTGTCACATAAGCAACGGAATGTTCAAGTCGTTTTAAGCCAATTGCCACATTCACTTCTGCTCCGGCAAGCATTCTTGTAAATTCTTCCACCTCATGCAGCGGTCCACAGCTTTTTGCCACAAACATCGCCATTGGTTCTCCAAATAAAATTACTTCCGACATAATCTTCCTTTCCGACAGGATCATGTAGTTTCCCGTATCACCAGTTCCGGAAGTACTACCAGTGAAGCAAGCTCTTTCTTCTTTGACAGCACATCCAAAAGCATCTGTACAGTCAGCTCACTGAGCACTTCTCCTTTATTGTTCACAGTAGTCAGCGGTGGATTACAAATATAGGAATATTCAGAATTGTTGCATCCGATCAGAGCAATCTCCTCAGGAATTTTTATTCCCTGGTTCCGCCATTCATTCATGGCACCTACTGCTGTCAGATCCTCTCCGAATACAACTCCGTCATATCCCTTTTCTTTTAAAATTCCTGCAATCTGTGCTCCGCCTTCCATACCATAAGGGGTACGGTAAACATCCTTTTCAGGATTTTCATATCCCAGCCTTTTCATTTCTCTGATATAGCCTTCTAGCTTTCTATCAGCCGCATTTGTATACTTATCGATCACATATGCCAGTTTTCTCCGTCCTGTTTTATATAAATGTGCTGTTGCAAGCTCCATACCGTATGCCTCATCCACAAGAACTCCATAGAT
>URWL01000322.1 GCA_900551465.1 uncultured Blautia sp.
GAAGACCACTCTTCTGAACCTGGGATATGAGGCTTTTTATCATGGTACAAAAACTATTCGTGAAATGCGTAAAATACATAACTGCAATATTCCCTGGATCATTCTTATGGATCCCACCAGCGCCTGTAATCTCCATTGTACAGGGTGTTGGGCCGCAGAGTATGGAAACAAGCTGAATCTTACCTTTGAGGAAATGGATTCTGTTATCACTCAGGGAAAAGAGCTGGGCGTTTACTTCTATATGCTGACAGGCGGAGAACCGATGGTACGCAAGAAAGATGTAATTGCACTCTGCAAAAAACATAACGACTGTGTGTTTTTTGCATATACCAATGGAACTCTTGTAGATGAGGAGCTTTGTCATCAGATGCAGGAAGTCGGAAATCTGTTTCTGGCTCTTAGTCTGGAAGGAAAGCCGGAAGTCAATGACCTGCGGCGTGGAGAAGGCGTTTATGGCAAAGTAATGCATGCCATGGAGCTGCTGAAGGAAAACGGGCTTGTTTTTGGCACTTCCATCTGTTATACAAGCCAGAACATTGACAGTGTGACCAGTGATGAATTTGTAAACATGCTGGTAGAAAAGGGCTGCCGTTATTCTCTGTATTTTCATTATATGCCAGTTGGAAACGATGCTTCTCTGGAGCTTCTTCCAACAGCAGAACAGAGAGTTTATATGCATGACAGAGTAAGAGAGATTCGAAACATGGAACACGGACCGGGATTGTTTACCATGGATTTTCAGAATGATGGAGAGTTTGTTGGAGGCTGTATTGCAGGAGGAAGAAATTACTTCCATATTAATGCTAATGGAGATGCGGAACCCTGTGTGTTCATCCATTATTCCAACGGAAATATCAGAGAAAATACAATCCTTGAGATTCTGAAGCAGCCGTTATTCATGGCATATCATAATAATCAGCCATTTAATGAAAATATGCTCCGTCCCTGTCCGATGCTGGAGAATCCGGAAATTCTGCAGAAACTGGTAAAAGAATCCGGAGCACATTCTACAGATCTGCAGTCTCCGGAAACAGCAGAGCATCTCTGTGGAAAATGCACAGCCTATGCGCAGCAGTGGATGCCGGAAGCGGACAGACTGTGGAAAGAAACCCAGGAGAAAAAAGCTGCAAAGATACGATAAAATGAAGCTGTCAGAAGATCAGAACACTGACAAGATAATTTAACAGCCGTATGGCTGGTTGGGAAATAGATAATTTACCGCTACTGTTTACATAGCATTATCGTTGCTGTGAAGGTCATGAACAGTAACGATTTCCCGGCCGGCTGTATGGCTTTTTTTCTTTTGGGGTTTTCTTTTGGAGGTATTTGTATTAGAATGAAAAGGACATGAAGATCAGACAGATAGAAATAAAGGAAGATTGGAGAATATATATGAAGGTTGTTATTCTGGCAGGAGGATTTGGAACAAGGATCAGTGAAGAAAGCCATCTGAAGCCCAAGCCAATGATCGAGATCGGAGAAAAGCCTATTTTATGGCATATTATGAAAATGTATTCTCATTATGGATTTAATGAGTTTGTGGTCTGCTGCGGCTATAAGCAGCATGTGATCAAAGAATGGTTTGCAGATTACTATCTGCATAACAGCAATATTACCTTTGATTTTACGCAGGAAAACAAAATGATCGTCCATAACAACACTCTTGAGCCCTGGAAGGTAACGCTTGTGGATACAGGCCTGTATACTATGACAGGAGGACGTATCAAAAGGGTCAGAGAATATCTGGACGGAGATACCTTTATGCTGACCTACGGGGATGGTGTGGCAGATGTAAATATAAAAGAGCTTCTGGACTATCATAGATCTCATGGCAAAATGGCAACAATCACCGCTGCCCAGCCAGGCGGCCGTTTTGGAATTCTTGACATTTGCGAGGATGGAACCATCACAAACTTCAAAGAGAAGAAAAAAGAGGACGGCGGATGGATCAATGCAGGTTTTATGGTTCTTGAACCGGAGATCATGGATCTGATAGAGGGAGACTCCACAGTGTTTGAGAAAGAACCACTTGTAGAAGCTGCCCGCAGCGGACAGCTGAATGCATACCGTCATAAAGGATTCTGGCAGTGTATGGATACCCTTCGGGAGAAGAATTATCTGGAAGAGCTGTGGCAGAAAGGAAACGCACCATGGAAGGTGTGGGAGTAAATTATAATAGAAATCAGAAAGAGAGGACACTCTATGAATCGAAAAAAAGAAGCATGTCATTGTAAGAATGTTACTTATGGAATGATAGAAGATGCCATTAAGGCAGGTGCAAAAGATTTTGACGAAGTTCAGAAGGCTACCGGATTTGGAACAGGCTGCGGAAAATGCAGAGATTTTATCCGCTGCCTGGTAAGGGATATTCTGGAGGAGAATGCCTGAAAAATCTGTTCTTTTTATTTATATAGCACAGATATTATGAATAAGAAAAGCCATAGTTTCCGACATTGAAAAAATGTCAGAAGCTGTGGCTTTTTATGATGACGGAAAAGAATATCAGGCCTGAGCAGGGGTGATCCGGTCAAGGACCCGGCTTGATAATTTTTCAAAAGCCTGTCCGTAGACAGAACCCAGAAAGTTATTGGCAATGCGGAAAAGGATGGCTCCGGGAAGTCCCAGAATGCTGGTGGCAATCGCCATGGCGCCAAGAGAATTAAACACAGCCTGCCACTGATAGGTGGCGGAAAGACCTACGCCGATGCCTCCGATTACACCGATATAAGGAAAGACAGAGGCAGGAAGGAACAGGCAGATTCCAAGGAAGACCACTGCGCCGATAATATTTCCGGGAATACGTCCTTTGACTCGTTCCTTCATATCTGTGCGGAAAGGAAGAAGTACGGACATGGCGGCAATTCCAATCCACATGGTTCTTGGAATGTGAAAAAGTCCTCCGAGAAAAACAGCAGTGGAAACACCGAAGGTTACGGTCAGCTGCCAGCGTGTCCGAAGAGAAGTCAGCCGGAATTCTTTTATAACATCACGGAGTTTTCTTTTGTAGCTTAGTTTTCGGTGGTTTCTGTAAAAGACAAGAGCAGT
>URWL01000323.1 GCA_900551465.1 uncultured Blautia sp.
CATATACAGATTCCGTTTTTTTTAAACTATATGGTCTGTATTAAATAAATATGAAGAATTCTCATGACGAAATGGAGGAAATCGAATATGAGAGCATTGGAAAATTGTGAACCAAAACGAGTTTTTTATTATTTTGAGGAACTTTGTAAGATTCCTCATGGTTCAGGTAATACAAAGCAGATCAGCGATTATCTGGTAAGCTTTGCAAAAGAACACGGACTTGAATATGTTCAGGACGAGATGAATAATGTTGTGATCTACAAACCGGCAACAAAGGGCTATGAAGATGCTCCTGCAGTGATTCTTCAGGGACATATGGACATGGTTTGCGAGAAACGTCCGGATGTAGAACATGATTTTACAAAAGATCCATTGAATATTTCTGTACAGGATGGATATGTGACTGCAAACGGAACAACTCTGGGTGGAGATGATGGTATTGCGGTTGCATATGGACTTGCCCTTTTAGAGAGTGAAGATATTGCACATCCGGCACTTGAGGTGCTGATCACTGTTGATGAGGAAATTGGTCTTCTCGGAGCAGAAGGCATTGATTGCAGCGTATTAAAAGGAAAAAGACTGATCAATCTGGATTCTGAAGCAGAGGGAAGTCTGTGGATCAGCTGTGCAGGCGGCCTTTCCGGTATCAGTACAATTCCCGTACAGAGAGTAGAGGCAGAAGGTCAGAAGGCAGCAGTAAAGATTACAGGACTTATGGGAGGACATTCCGGAGCAGAGATTGACAAAAAACGTGCCAACGCCAATGTTCTGATGGGAAGATTTCTTTACAGTCTCCAGAAAGAAACCGCTTATGAGATTATTTCCCTGGCAGGCGGTCAGAAGGACAATGCCATCACAAGAGAAGCAGATGCAGAACTTCTTGTAGAGGACATAAATGCAGTAAAAGCATGTGCAGAAAAGCTTCAGAAAGGATTCCAGGAAGAATATGCAGGAACAGACGAAAAGATCACAGTTGAAATTACAGATCTTGGCGCTGCCTCTGCAAAAGTTCTTCATCCGACCAGCAGAGAAAAAGTGCTGTTTTTCCTGATGGAAGTTCCATTTGGTATCCAAAAAATGAGCGGAACCATTGATGGACTGGTAGAAACCTCTACCAATATTGGAATTGTAAAACTTGGAGAAGATGAATTCCTGGGAAGTTCCAGTGTCAGAAGTTCTGTTGAAGCAGCAGGAGCAGCTCTTTCCGATAAGATCTGCTATCTGACAGAATTCCTTGGAGGAGAATATACTGTTCAGGGAGCTTATCCTGCATGGGAATACCGGAAAGATTCTCCGCTGAGAGACCGGATGGTTGAGGTTTACGAGGAAATGTATGGAGAAAAACCAAATGTTGTGGCAATCCATGCAGGACTTGAGTGTGGTCTGTTCTACAAGAAAATTGAAGGACTGGACTGTGTTTCCCTTGGACCGAATATGAAA
This sequence comes from uncultured Blautia sp., assembly GCA_900551465.1. GTDB lineage: Bacteria > Bacillota > Clostridia > Lachnospirales > Lachnospiraceae > Blautia_A. The sequence goes on from URWL01000323.1 coordinate 1,441, forward strand.
GATATCCATACCTCTGAGGAAATGCTTGATATTGCTTCTACAGAGAGAGTTTGGAAATATCTTGTAAAAGTACTGGAGTATCTGAAAAACTGATCATATTTTCTATATAAAGACAGGCATCTGTTCAGGAAAAAGGGGCAGATGTCTGTTTTTTGCTTCTATAGGAAAACAGTGCATTCTGTGTGAACTTTTCCTGATAAACAAAAAACGTTCCTCGAGGATGCTTGTCTGCGTTGCTTAAAAGAAATGTGCTGTTCTTATGCGGAATATCAGGGCATAAAATAAACTGTGTTTCTGACAGGAGGAAATGAATGAATAAAAACAGATCATATGGAGCAGCTGCAGTTGTGCTGTTTTTTCTGTATATTTTTATTCTTGGTGATCTGGAACACTTGATCAGGGAAAGAAGTAAAGCATCTTTTCTTTCTGATGCATATATGGAAAGCGTGCAGTTCCGAAGACAGAAGGTAACCGTGAAAGATTACGAACAGATCCGTAAAGAGGGAAAGGATAACTGGATCGGCGTTCTTTTGGCCTCTGTTGCCCAGGAAGGGTTTCATGGAAAAAAAACACTGGAAATGCCGGCTAAATTAAAACAATATAAGCCAGAAGAATATCAAAAAATAAGTGCAGTATACAAAGCCATATGGAAAGATGTAAAATTTTTTCCTGTTGCTGCAGAAAAAACTTACTTTGAAAATACCTGGCTGACGGAAAGAGCTTATGGAGGAAAAAGATTTCATGAGGGAACGGATATTTTTGGAGAAACAGATCGTTCCGGCTATTATCCGGTGATCAGTATGACAGATGGAGTGGTTGAGAAAAAGGGATGGCTTCCTTTGGGCGGCAGAAGGATCGGAATACGTTCACCTCATGGAGGATACTTTTATTACGCACATCTTTCTGATTATGAAAAAGATTTTCAGGAAGGCGAAGAGATAAAGGCCGGTGATATTCTGGGATATATGGGAAACACCGGATATGGACCGGAAGGAACAAAAGGACGATTTCCTGTCCATCTCCATATTGGGATCTATATATCCACATCAGAGCAAAAAGAAGTCAGTGTAAATCCTTTTTATCTGCTGAAAATTTTTCGGAAAAATACAAGAAACTATATATATTAATTACATAATCAACAAAAAATGTGCTATAATGAACGGGAGTACAAAGCAATTTCTGTACTCCGGTATTTTCCTGTAAGGAGTGAACGATATGGAAATACAGTTATGGAGAAGTATTTTATGCCCGTATGAGCTTGCCGTCCGGGAATTGACAGTGAAGTTTGAACATATCATAGAGGAACACAGACAGAATGATCTGTATTCTCCTATAGAGCAGGTAAGAGGACGGGTTAAGAGTGTAACCAGCATTCTGGAAAAGATGCAGCGCAAACATATTCCTATGGAACGTATGGAGGAAGAAGTAGAGGATATTGCCGGCATTCGGATCATATGTCAGTTTGAAGAAGATATTGATACAGTTGCTGCCTTGATCCAAAAGCGAAGCGATATGAAGATAAAAAGCGAGAAGAATTATCTGAAACATATCAAACAGAGCGGTTACAGAAGCTATCATTTGATCATTTATTATACAGTAGAG
>URWL01000324.1 GCA_900551465.1 uncultured Blautia sp.
TACCAGTTCCTCTCTGGAAATGCCTATCTCCTGACCTTTATGAACTGTCTGGATCAGTTCTTTGCGGTAATCCCCCCGTTTTTTTTCCTGTATGCTCCTTGTATCTGCCACAAAATTTCCTTTCCCCTTTATCGAATAGATCAATCCCTCCTGTTCTAATTCTGCATATGCACGCTGAATCGTATTGGGATTAATAGAAAGATCCATAGCAAGCTGACGAACAGAGGGAAGTCGGCTCCCGGAAGGCAATGCCTCCTGATAGATTAAAATACGAAAACGTTCTGTAACCTGCTCATAAATCGGTCTGCGATCCTGATGATCTAAAATAATGATGATCTTCTCCTCCCTTCATTTTTTGAAGCGCAAGTGTATTAAGTGTATTAATACACTAATGTTACCATATCAAACCTATCGCTACAAGAAAAGTTTTCTTAAATCTTTATAAAATGAAAAGACCCTTAAAACAGACTTGCGCAATTTTATTACTGCCTGTCTTAAAGGTCTTTTTTTATATCATTCTCGTTTTGGCTGCATTTCTTTTTAAATGCCGGACTCCCACAGTAAATACCACCAAAAGTACTGCTTCCATTGTCAGAACAACCATCACATAGTTTTCTTCCGGTATACGGACAAGCAGCTCCGGCATTACAAGAGACCAGATATTTGCCCCCATATGCAGCAGAACACTGGACCATAAATTTCCTGTAAGTTCCAAGATATATGCAAATACGATGCCAAGGATTCCTGCATAAACTGCCTGTACAAGATTCATATGGTATATTCCAAAGAAAACTCCGGAAATTACAGCTGCCGCTGCCATTTTCATATGATCCCGAAGACGCAGGTAGATCAGCCAGCGAAATACCATCTCTTCCGCCACCGGCGCTATGATCCCCATCCAGAAGATCAGCATAAAAAAGCTTTTTCCGCTCATGATCTGTTCCATATTTTCCTGATACGCCTGAACATTCAGGATATTCTGAAGCATAGCCACCAGAATATTTGCAAACACAGAACATGCTGCGCCCAGAAGAAGCAGAAGTAAAACAGTCCCCGGAGTCAGTTTTCGTCCTGGTTTTTCCGGTATAAGACCGCCCAGCACTCGCGCAGTTCTGTCTTTTTTATAAAAATACACACATGGCAGCATTGTAAGAAGAGCAGAAATTCCTGTAAGAAAAATTGTATAGGAAGCAAAATCTTCCACTGTACCACCCATCCAATATAAGATCACAGCTAAAGCTGTATTGGCAATAACCTGACTGATCAGAAAATGGATCCCGCAGGGATATACTGCCCTCCACACCTGCTTCAAAGGACTCTGTTTATGCAGAGGGCTTAAGAAAAAAAATCAAGCACTTCCTGCGCAGAATCTACAATCTTTAACGGATTTGCATTTTTCAGTTCTTCTTCTGAACCATATCCATAAGAGACTGCCAGGCACTTAAGCCCGGCTTTACGGGCGCCAAAAACATCATGCTCCTTGTCTCCTACCATAACCACCTGCTCCCGGTGATCTGCCATATGGAGCCGGTCAAGCGCTTCTTCGATCACATCAGCCTTGCTTGTCCGTCCTCCGTTCATTTCGCTTCCTACGATTTCCTGAAAATATTTTGTAAGATCAAAATGATCCAGCACTTTTTTTACAAAACGCTCTGGTTTGGAAGAAGCCACTGCCAGGATATATCCTTTTCCTCTCAGCTTATCCAGCATATCCTCCACACCTGGATATACCTCATTCTCAAATATTCCGATATCTGTATATCGTTCTCTGTAATACTCAACTGCCTTGACCGCTGTTTCCTCATCCAGACCTGCGTATTTCATAAACTGCTGAAGCAGAGGCGGGCCTACAAATACTTCAAGCTTTTTAAGATCCGGCTCCGGCTGCCCCAGTTTTTCCAGTGCATACTGCACAGATTTTGTTATTCCCTCGCCTGATTCTGTCAGTGTTCCATCCAGATCAAATAAAATCACTTTATACATAAATTCCTCCAATGTGTATGAATCAAAAGTTTCTGCTTATCAGAAACAGTATATCATGATTTATTTTTTTCGTCTATGAAAATTCCGTGTACATGATCTCCATACTGCAGAACAGCCAGTTCCGTAACAACTTTCTCCACCAAGGGATCCTGTTGACTTTTTTGTACTGGAACAATACAATTTCCCTGCCATTCCCATTTGGTATCTTTTCCATTTATTTTTAAATAAAGTATCTGCACTTCCCGTTTTCCCCGGATTCTCAGACATGGATTTCTGTCTGTTTCACCTTTCCAGCATAGCAGTTTTGGAGCCTCTTCTGACTTCCAGAACTTTGTTTTTTCTTTCTCAGTATTGTTTATTTCAGTGGGAAGAGCAGACGGTTCAGGAAATGCTGGAGAGGGAACTGCTGTAACCGCAGGCAAAAGTGACGGAGAGGGTTCCGGTGTCAAAGAGGGCGAAGGTACCGCTGCAGGTGTATTGCTTATGACAGTTTCCCAGGTGTTTTGCGCTTCTCCGCCAGACCAGAATGTTTCCTGAGAAATACCGGCATTTCCTGATGCTTCATTTTCCGGCGCATAAACGTTACCTGTATTTTCCTGAACCGGATACGAGACTCCTCCTGTCTCTCCACCCTCTTCCTCCTGTGGTTCCGTATCTTCCCAGATTTCTTCCTGCGGCTCATCTTGAACTCCCGGATTCCCTGCCGCTTCATCCCAATCCCAGGGAAGCTCTGTATTTTCTCCTGTTCCCATCTCTACCTGAAAGCCCCCAAGCTGCTGATCTGCTGACATAGCCGATATATTCCCGGAATACATCAGCAGCACGATCATAAGGATTGCATTCCCGAATTTTTTATTCATAATCTCCCTCCGTATATTTCTTTAAATACTGGTTCCATATCCTAAAATTCCATCCTCTCTGTTTCAGCTTTTCCTTTTTTCTTTTTCTCTTGAATTTTTCATATAGATCCAGGCTCTCCTCTCCCCTTCCCTGTCTTGCCAGGAACAGACCATAAGCGGCATATTCCTCTTC
>URWL01000325.1 GCA_900551465.1 uncultured Blautia sp.
GTAAAGGATACACCGGGAGTTACCAGAGACAGGATTTATGCAGATGTTACATGGCTGGATAAATCCTTTACGCTGATCGATACAGGCGGAATCGAACCGGAGAGCGGTGACATCATTCTTTCACAGATGAGAGAGCAGGCTCAGATCGCTATTGATACAGCGGATGTGATCATTTTTATTACAGACGTAAAACAGGGTCTGGTAGATTCTGATGCCAAGGTGGCGGATATGCTTCGCCGCAGCCGTAAACCGGTTGTACTTGTGGTGAATAAAGTAGACAGCATTCATAAATACATGATGGATGTTTATGAGTTTTATAACCTGGGTATTGGAGAACCTCATGCAATTTCTGCGGCAAACCGTACGGGAATCGGCGATATGCTGGATGAAGTTGTAAAAGAATTCCCCGAGGGAGCAGATACCGGAGAAGAGGAGGATATTCCAAGGATCGCGGTAGTGGGAAAACCAAATGTGGGAAAATCTTCTCTTATTAATAAGCTTTTGGGTGAAGACCGTGTGATCGTTTCGGACATTGCAGGAACTACCAGAGATGCGGTTGATGCAAGAGTGAAGTGGCAGGGTAAAGATTATATCTTTATTGACACAGCAGGTTTAAGACGAAAAGGCAAGGTAAAAGAAGAAATTGAGCGTTACAGCGTCATCCGTACAGTAACGGCGGTAGAACGTGCCCATGTTGTGGTGATTGTGATCGATGCAACAGAAGGCGTTACAGAACAGGATGCCAAAATTGCCGGAATTGCTCATGAAAAAGGCAAGGGCGTGATCATTGCAGTAAATAAATGGGATGCCATTGAAAAGGATGACAAGACAATTTACAAACATACAAACCGCATCCGTGATGTCCTGGCATATATGCCGTATGCGGAACTTGTGTTTATTTCTGCAAAAACCGGTCAGAGATTCAACCGTCTTTTTGAGACCATTGATGCCGTGATCGAAAATCAGACACTTCGTATTCAGACGGGTGTGCTCAATGAAATTCTTTCTGAGGCCATTGCTATGCAGCAGCCGCCATCTGACAGAGGAAAGCGTCTGAAGATCTACTATATGACTCAGGTAGGCGTGCGTCCGCCTACGTTTGTGATTTTTGTAAATGATAAGGAACTGATGCATTTCTCTTATACAAGATATATTGAAAATAAGATCAGGGAGGCTTTTGGCTTCAGAGGAACGTCTCTGAAGTTTATTATCCGTCAGCGCGGAGAAAAGGAATGAGAGTAATATGGAACGATTGATTTGTTTGGCCATCGGGTATGTGTGCGGTCTTTTTCAGACCTCATACATCATCGGCAGATTTTATAAGACGGATATCAGAGAACATGGCAGCGGAAATGCGGGAACAACAAATGCACTTCGTACATTTGGGAAAAAAGCCGGTGCAATGACCCTTTTGGGAGACTGTCTGAAATGTGTGGCGGCAATTCTTCTGGTGAAACTCTTTCTGGGAAAAACATACGGTGATATTCTGCCGCTTTTGACAGTTTATGCAGCGGCGGGCTGTATACTGGGACACAATTTCCCTTTTTATTTGAATTTTAGAGGAGGGAAGGGAATTGCGGCATCGGTGGGATTTATCCTTGCTTTTGACTGGAGGATCTTTCTGATCTGTGCGGTGCTCTTTTTTACATTGTTTTTTACAACGCATTATGTGTCAGTCTGCTCTTTGAGCGCATACCTGGCAGCGTTTCTGGCCATGATTTTTTTGGGGCAGAAAGGAGTCTATGGAATGGATCCTGCTCATATGACAGAAATGTATGTGGTCATGGGATTGATGACAGCTCTTGCTTTTTTCAGACACAGGGCTAATGTGGTACGCCTTTTGAATGGAACGGAAAATCGTATATATCTGGGAAAAACAAAGAACAAGAAAGGTTAAAAGGTGGAGAAAATGGCAAAAATCAGTGTGCTGGGAGCCGGGAGCTGGGGAACAGCTCTTGCTGTGCTGCTTTATAACAACGGTCATGAAGTGACACTTTGGTCTGCTCTTGCAGATGAGGTAAAAATGCTTTCTGAGAAAAGAGAGCATGAGACAAAACTTCCGGGAGTCCGTCTTCCGGATAATATGGAGATCACAACAGACCTGGAAAAAAGTCTTTTAGATCCGGATGTGGCTGTTCTGGCTGTGCCTTCTCCATTTACCAGAAGCACTGCGCATCAGATGTCTTCATTTACCAGAAAGGGTCAGATTGTTGTCAATGTTGCAAAGGGTGTGGAAGAGCATACGCTGATGACGCTGAGCGAGATCATCAGTGAGGAGATCCCGCAGGCGGATGTATGCGTGCTTTCTGGTCCAAGTCACGCGGAGGAAGTTGGAAAAGGGATTCCCACAACCTGTGTGGTAAGCGCAGAGAAGAGAGAAACTGCAGAGTTCCTTCAGGGGATTTTTATGAGTCCGGTATTCCGTGTATATACCACACCGGATATTCTTGGAGTAGAGCTTGGCGGCGCTCTGAAAAATGTGATCGCTCTTGCGGCAGGCACTGCTGACGGTCTGGGATACGGAGACAATACAAAGGCGGCTCTGATTACCCGGGGAATTGCGGAAATCGCCCGTCTTGGCACTAAAATGGGAGCGAAGATAGAAACATTTTACGGGTTATCGGGAATGGGCGACCTGATCGTTACCTGTGCCAGTGTTCATAGCCGCAACAGGAAAGCCGGATATCTCATGGGAAAAGGCTATACCATGAAGGAGGCTATGGATGAGGTAAAGATGGTGGTGGAAGGCGTTTATTCTGCCAAAGCTGCAAAAAGCCTTGCGGAGAAATACCAGGTGGAAATGCCGATTATTGAAGAAGTGAATAAAGTTTTGTTTGAAGACAAGCCTGCTGCTGAAGCGGTGCAGGATCTGATGCTCAGGGATAAAAAGGTAGAGACACCGATGCTTCCCTGGTAAAACAGAAAAAACACACCCCGCGTAAAAACGCGGGGTGTAATCATATGCGCAGCTGCTTAAAGTGAAATGCCTCTCAGGTCTTCAGGGA
>URWL01000326.1 GCA_900551465.1 uncultured Blautia sp.
CAGGGAAAACTGCAGATGGAACATCCGGAAATTTATACCCCGGCAGCCTATAAAGAGATCCTTCACAGCCTTCAGCCGGTTTATGCTTTGACTGCAGGTCTGTCTAATAAAACCATTGTAAAAATGGTACAGCAGCTTTTGAAAGATCAGGAAATGAGAAGTGAATATCTTTCTCACGAAATAAGGGAAAAATATCACTTATCAGATATCAATTATGCATTGCGGACAATACATTTTCCAGAGGATCGAGAAGAACTGATGGAATCCAGAAAGCGCCTTGTATTTGATGAATTTCTGTTTTTTATCCTTGCAGTACAGCTTCTGAAAGAAAAAACAGAAGTGGCAGAAAATCTTTTCCCCATGAAAAAAACGTGGACCACAGAGCAGGTAATAGAAAATCTCCCATATCGTCTTACCGATGCGCAGCTAAATACATGGCATGAAATAGAAAGAGATCTCTCCGGACAGGCGCTGATGTCAAGGCTGGTCCAGGGAGATGTGGGAAGTGGGAAAACAATCCTGGCATTTCTGGCTATGATCCTGACATGCGAAAACGGATATCAGGCAGCCCTGATGGTTCCTACAGAAGTTCTTGCCAGACAGCATTTTGAAGCTTTCCAAAAATTACTGCAGGAGCAGGGACTGGATATCGATGCGGTATTGCTTACAGGATCCAATACCGCAAAAGAAAAGCGCCTGATCTACGAAAAAATCAGAGAAGGAAAAGCTTCTGTGATAATTGGAACGCATGCTTTGATACAGGAGGCAGTGGAATATCAGAACCTTGCATTGGTGATCACGGATGAACAGCACCGTTTTGGTGTGAAACAGAGAGAGGCCCTTACCACCAGAGGAAATCCTCCTAATGTGCTGGTTATGAGTGCCACTCCAATTCCAAGAACGCTGGCGATTATTTTATATGGGGATTTAGATATATCGGTAATAGATCAGCTGCCGGCCAAAAGGCTTCCCATTAAAAATTGTGTGGTAGATATCTCCTACCGCCCAAAGGCATATTCCTTTATAGAACGTCAGGTCCGTGAAGGAAGACAGGTATATGTGATCTGTCCCATGGTAGAGGAAAGTGAAGGATTGGATGCGGAAAATGTTATAGATTATACAAAAAAGCTGAAGCAGGCACTTTCAGAAGACATTTGCGTGGAATATCTTCATGGAAAAATGAAACCAAAAGAAAAAAATCAGATCATGGAAGATTTTGCTGAGGGCAGGATCCAGGTACTTGTTTCTACAACGGTTGTAGAGGTTGGCGTCAATGTTCCAAATGCAACTGTAATGATGGTGGAAAATGCAGAACGTTTTGGCCTTGCACAGCTACATCAGCTCCGAGGCAGAGTAGGACGGGGAGAGTACCAGTCTTACTGTATTTTTATTCAGGGAAATGGAGAAAAAACTATTTCGAAAAGACTGGAAATATTGAATCAGTCAAATGACGGGTTTTATATTGCAGAGGAGGATCTGAAACTGAGAGGGCCGGGAGATCTTTTTGGGATTCGTCAAAGCGGACTTCTGGAATTTCGTATCGGAGATATCTACAATGATGCGGGAATACTGAAAAATGCCAGTGAAGCTGCTGCCGGGATTCTTGCACTGGATCCGGATCTGTCACTGCCACAGGATGAGGCTTTAAAAAAACAACTGTATTCCTGTATGAAAGAAGGGCTTGAAAATTTTGGACTTTAAGGGAAACAAAAAGCCTGATTTAAATAAATTGTTGCAAAAAAAAAGAAAACGTAGTATCCTAATAGCGTAATTACTTTTTATTTCACCTTGTAAGGAGGCTATTATGGCTACAAGAACAACAACAAAAAAAGCAGAACCTAAGACAACAACTGCAAAAACGGCTATCGAAAAAGAGGCTCCTGCAAAGATTCCTGTAGAAACAGCAACAGTATCTGCAGTGAAAGAAACCATGGAAACAACACCTGTGAAAAAGGCTGCAGCTGCAAAGAAAACTGCTGTGAAGACAACTGCCAAAAAGACAGCGGAGAAAAAACAGACAGTTAGAAAAACTGCTGCCAAAAAAGCTGCTCCGGTAAATACAGAGGTGTATGTACAGTTCTGGGGCAAAGAGGTGTATGCCAAGGACGTAGTTGAAAGCATTAAAAAGATATGGACAGAAGAGATGGGCAAAAAGGAATCAGAGCTTAAAGACTTAAAGGTATATATCAAGCCAGAGGATAATGGAGCACATTATGTTATCAATGGAGACATTACAGGCTTCCTTGGTTTATAGGAGAAAGAAAAAAGCTCAGGAGACATAAGGTCGCCTGAGCTTTTTCTTCTTCTGCTGTGCTTAGAACTGACTGTTCTGAGAACCGCTGGACATCTGTCTTTCCTGAGCTTCGATCATTTTTTTGACCATATATCCGCCTACAGAACCATTCTGTTTGGATGTGAGGTTTCCGTTATATCCGTCGCTGAGAGGTACACCCAGCTCATTTGCCACTTCAAATTTAAAACGGTCAAGAGCGCCCTTCGCTTCCGGTACAACTGCTTTGTTAGAAGAATTTGTGTTTGACATTATTTGTGTCCTCCTTGGTTGTTTTTGTTATTTGGATGTTACAATGGTAGTATGTGAATTTTGATAAATAATACACTAGAATATACTGTATGAATTTCCAGTATATTGAAAATATTAAGTTTCTATGAATTTTGTATATTTTGTAAGATTTAATTGCGTTTTTTTTGTTGACTTGTTATAATAGCTAGGGGTAATAAAGAAACTAGTATATGGATTGGTGAGAATGGAGAGATGATTAATGAATTTAGGAATCATTGCACACAACAGTAAAAAAGTACTTATTGAAGATTTTTGCATCGCGTATAAAAATATTCTCGCTAAGCACGAAGTTTATGCTACAGGGACTACTGGTAGAAGAATTGAGGAGGCCACGAACCTGCATGTGCATAAATTTCTTGCAGGCAGTATAGGCGGAGATAAACAGTTTATGGAAATGATAGAGAGAGAGGATCTTGATAT
>URWL01000327.1 GCA_900551465.1 uncultured Blautia sp.
GGGATGTGAGTATCCAAACAAAAATATCTGTGGAGCGGTAGTGGCATGGAAACTGATATGGTCCCTCTATGAAACATATGGTATTGGGCGGGATGAGATTCTGGAGTTTTCTGAAGCGGCAGCAGTAGCAACAGTCGGAGATGTTATGGATCTGCAGGGGGAAAACAGGATTATTGTAAAGGAGGGACTGAAAAGGCTTCCTCATACAGAGAATCAAGGCTTTCAGGCGCTGATCGAAGCAAATGGTCTGACCGGAGAAAGAATTACTGCATATCATGTGGGATTTGTGCTGGGTCCCTGCATTAATGCCAGTGGAAGACTGGATACTGCATCCAGAGCACTGTCGCTTCTTTGTACTAAGAATTGGGATCAGGCGGCAAAGGCGGCAGGAGATCTGGTTGCATTGAACCAGAGCCGTAAGGCAATGACAGAAGAAGGAAGAGATAAAGCGGTTGATCTTATCGAACAGTCAGAGCTTTCAAAGGACAGAGTCCTTGTAGTATACCTTCCGGAATGCCATGAAAGCCTGGCCGGAATCATTGCCGGCCGTTTGAGAGAGAAATATTATAAGCCGGTATTTGTGCTGACAAAGGCAGAGAATGGAGTAAAAGGAAGCGGACGTTCCATAGAAGCGTATTCAATGTATGAAGAACTGGTAAAATGCAGTGACCTTCTGGAACAGTTTGGCGGTCATCCCATGGCGGCGGGGCTTTCTCTGAAAGAAGAAAATGTAGAGATTTTCCGAAGAAGACTGAATGACCTGTGTACGCTTACAGAGGCAGAATTGACTCCAAAGATCACCATCGATGTTCCAATGCCAATTTCTTATCTTTCCAGAGAACTGATAGAACAGTTGTCTGTTCTGGAACCTTTTGGAAAGGCAAACACAAAGCCGTTATTTGCCCAGAAAGGTCTTCGTGTTTTAAATCTGAGAATTCTGGGCAAAAATCAGAATGTGGCAAAAATGAAACTTATGGACACCTCAGGAGCTTCTGTGGATGCAGTATATTTTGGGCAGGCGCTGGAATTTCAGTCTTATGTACAGAAGATGGAAACCATTTCTGTAACATATTATCCGGAGATCAATGTATATCAGGGAAGGGAAACTCTTCAGGCAGTGATTCGAAATTATATGTAAATACAAGAAAAAGGCAGATGCCTGCAGATGCGAAAAAAGCAGGCTTTTGGCGAGAGTTGTCGGGTTTTTGATTGATTCCGTTTAAAAAAAGTGATATACTTATTGAGATTATTTATGATAAAAATGGCTTTTTGCCGCAACTATAATATGACAGGCGGAGGTACGGGACTATGAAGAAAATTGAAGATTATGTAAGAAGTATTCCGGATTTTCCGGAACCGGGAATTATTTTCCGGGATGTAACAAGTATTCTGCAGGATGCAGACGGACTGACATTAGCGATTGATCTTATGCAGGATTGTCTGAAAGACACGGATGTAGATGTAATTGTTGGAACAGAATCCAGAGGATTTATGTTTGGTGTACCGATTGCATACAATCTTCATAAACCATTTGTGCCGGTTCGGAAAAAAGGTAAGCTTCCATGTGAGACAGTTTCCAGAAGCTATGATCTGGAGTATGGAAGCGCTGCTATTGAGATGCATAAAGATTCGATCAAGCCGGGACAGAAAGTGGCTGTGATCGATGATCTGATCGCTACAGGTGGTACGGTGGAAGCAGCAGTAAAACTTATTGAAGAGCTTGGCGGTGAAGTGGTTAAAATTGTATTTTTGATGGAACTGGCCGGACTTAAGGGACGTGAAAAGCTGGCGGGTTATGACGTGGCTTCCGTAATCCGCTATGAAGGAAAATAACCAGAGCAGCAAAAATTATGTTTTTGTTTGCTGCAGCAACTGACCACAGACAGATCGAATATCAGGCAGGTGGGAGAGAATGGCAGAAAAAGATAAAAATACAAAGCTTAATAAACAACCCGGACTGACAGATGCGGAAAAAAGAGAAACCGTAAAAAAAGCAGATGCAGCTGTAAAATCCATGAGTGATTTTACCAGTCCGGAGGTTCTGTATCAGGAATTGATCACCAGTGTGAAAAAATATCATCCGTCTACGGATATTACCATGATACAGAAAGCATATGAGGTTGCAAAAGAGGCTCACAAGGATCAGAAGAGAAAGTCAGGAGAACCATATATCATCCATCCCCTTTGTGTGGGTATTATCCTGGCAGATCTGGAACTTGATAAAGAAACGATCGTTGCCGGACTTCTTCATGATTCTGTTGAAGATACCTGGATGACATATGAAGAAGTGGAAAAGGAATTCGGAGCAGAGGTGGCGCTTCTGGTAGATGGAGTTACGAAGCTGGGACAGCTGAATTATTCTAAAGACAAGGTGGAACTCCAGGCGGAAAATCTGCGAAAAATGTTTCTTGCCATGGCAAAGGATATCAGGGTTATTCTGATCAAACTGGCAGACCGCCTTCACAATATGCGTACACTGCAGTATATGCGTCCGGAAAAGCAGCAGGAAAAAGCAAGAGAGACAATGGATATCTATGCTCCTATTGCCATGCGTCTTGGTATTTCCAAAATCAAGGTAGAGCTGGATGATCTTTCTCTGAAATATCTGAAACCGGATGTTTATTATGATCTTGTTGATAAAGTTTCACTGAGAAAAAGTGAAAGAGAGGAATTTGTCAACGGAATCGTAAAACAGGTAAAGCAGCATATGGAAGATGCCGGGATAGAAGCGCAGGTAGATGGACGTATCAAACATTTTTTCAGTATTTATAAAAAAATGGTCAACCAGAATAAGACCATTGACCAGATTTATGACCTTTTTGCAGTGCGTATACTGGTAGATAATGTAAAAGACTGCTATGCGGCTCTTGGCGTGATACACGAAATGTATAAACCTATTCCCGGCAGATTTAAGGATTATATTGCCATGCCGAAACCGAATATGTATCAGTCTCTTCATACGACACTGATCGGTCCAAGCGGACAGCCTTTTGAGA
>URWL01000328.1 GCA_900551465.1 uncultured Blautia sp.
ATATTTTTTAATGTATTTCTAAATTTATTTTTCATTTCTCTTCTTTTTCCCTATTATACAGCTCAAAAAATAAAGAGACGAAAAAAAATTTTTACTTTTTTCCATTTTGCTATTGCATATTTATAAAAAATATTGTATATTATTCATTGTCTTAAGAAACTGCTTGTTTCTATAAAAAAGTATTTTAACTTCTGTTCTAATTATAAAACGTTACAAAACAAGGAGGATTTATTATGAAAGAAAAAGTTGTTTTAGCATACTCAGGTGGTCTCGATACTACAGCCCTGATTCCATGGCTGAAGGAAACCTTTAACTATGACGTTGTCTGCTGCTGCGTAAACTGCGGACAGGGAAATGAGCTTGACGGACTGGAAGAAAGAGCACGACTTTCCGGAGCTTCTAAGTTATATATTGAAGATATCGTAGATGAATTCTGTGACGAATACGTTATGCCGTGTGTAGAAGCAGGCGCAGTTTATGAACATCAGTACCTTCTTGGTACTTCCATGGCACGTCCTGTCATTGCAAAAAAACTTGTGGAAATCGCACGAAAAGAAAATGCAGTTGCAATCTGTCATGGGGCAACCGGAAAAGGAAATGACCAGATCCGTTTTGAACTCGGCATCAAAGCTCTGGCTCCGGATATCAAGATCATCGCTCCATGGCGTATGACTGATGTATGGACCATGCAGTCCCGTGAAGATGAACTTGCATTCTGCCAGGCTCACGGCATCAATCTGCCATTTGATGCACGTCACAGCTACAGCCGCGACCGTAACTTATGGCATATCAGCCACGAAGGACTCGAGCTTGAAGATCCTTCCCAGGCTCCAAATTATGATGATATGCTTGTTTTAAGTGTTACTCCTCAGAAAGCTCCTGATAAAGAAACAGAGATCACTATGACTTTCGAAGAAGGTATTCCGAAAACTCTCAATGGAAAAGCAATGAAGGTATCTGAGATCATCACCGAACTGAACCGAATCGGCGGAGAAAATGGAATTGGTATTGTTGATATTGTAGAAAACCGTGTAGTAGGCATGAAATCCCGTGGTGTATACGAAACACCAGGAGGAACTATCCTTATGGCAGCTCATGATCAGCTTGAAGAACTGACTCTTGACCGTGACACCATGGAAGCCAAAAAAAAGCTTGGAAGCCAGTTTGCACAGGTTGTTTATGAAGGAAAATGGTTTACACCGCTCCGTGAAGCGATCCAGGCCTTTGTAGAATCCACACAGAAATATGTTACCGGGGAAGTAAAAATGAAACTTTACAAAGGAAACATCATCAAAGCCGGAACCACTTCTCCATACAGCCTTTACAATGAGTCCCTTGCTTCTTTCACAACCGGTGATATGTACGACCATCATGATGCAGACGGATTTATCACACTGTTCGGACTTCCGCTGAAAGTAAGAGCTATGAAACTTCTGGAAGTAGAACAGAACAAAAATAATCAGTAAAATTTATGGGAATAGCCCTGCCGGCCAGAGATCAGAACTGGCCGGCAGATTTTTATTTAGCTGCTATCCTGCTTTCATATGTATCGTCTGCAGAAAGCAGCAAACAGAAATTCTTTCAATTTTCAACCTTAATGTTTTTTTTCTTCAGTCTTTTATATGTCCACTCCCGGAACAGAGCATAGAGCACAGACACCAGAGGAATAAAGATCAGCATACCAATCACTCCCAGCAGGCTGCCGCCAATGGTCACTGCCATCAGAACCCATACCGACGGAAGTCCTACTGAGCCTCCTACCACATGAGGGTAGATCAGATTTCCCTCAATCTGCTGCAGGACAAAAAACAGAATCAAAAACAGCAATGCCTGCATAGGACTTACCAGAAGAATCAGAAGAAAACTAATGGCACAGCCAATAAAAGCGCCAAATACCGGGATCAATGCAGTAAATGCGATCAGAACACCCACCAGCATGGCATATGGGAATCGGAAAAGCGTCATTGCTACAAAGAACATCGTTCCCAGGATTACGGCTTCAATACACTGTCCTGTTACAAATCCGGAAAAAATACTGTTTGCAAGTGAACATACATGAAGGATATATTTCACTGTTTTTTCCGGGAAGATTGCATAAAACGCTTTTTTCGTCTGTACAGCCAGACGTTCCTTCTGAAGAAGAATATAGCAGGCAAAAACAAATCCGATTCCCAGATTCATTGCCGTATTAACAATCCCCATCGTAACAGACACTGTAGAAGTGAGAATATTGTTCACTCCATTCTGAAGCGCCCCGATCACGGCATCTAATGTTTTCTGCGGCTGGATCTCCAACGATTCTGCCCATTCTGCAATGACAGAATCCTGTTTGAAATTCTCATCGATCCATATGGTCAGATTTTCAATCCCTCTTTCAATATTACGCCCAAGTCCCATTACCGTTGTAGCCAGTTCCGGGATCACTACCTGTCCTACAATATAAACAGCAAGCGCAGCTACCAGAATCGCAAGGATCATGCTTACCGGACGCGCTATCTTTTTTACAAACTTTGTATCTTTCCATTTGCCTCTGCCAAACACATTCTTTTCAATAAATTTCATAGGAACATTCAGGACGAATGCGATACCGGCTCCTACTATAAACGGCAGGAACAGTCCGATCACTCTCATCAGAAAATCCAGAACAACATTCAGATTCTGAAGTCCCACATATAAAAGAACAGCAAATAAAATCAGGTACATACAATTTTTCAGATTTTCTTTTTTAAATTCCAAAAGCTCACAACCTTTCGTTTATACAATATCTAATATTCATTTTTATAAATATATGCCACTTATTCTAACACTTATGGATATTTCTTTCCAGTAGATTTCTGTATTTTTTATTTCTGTGTATTCTGCACAAATTTCCATTCTATTTTTTGGCTGTTCCGACATTTCAAAACATTAGTTTTTAATTGACAGAAAAATCAATTCCATATATAATAAATACATAACTTAAGAAATTGCAGCAGCTTATATAAGTCCATAATC
>URWL01000329.1 GCA_900551465.1 uncultured Blautia sp.
GGCATAGGAAATAACTGCAGAGTGAAGTCTTGCAATATCTCCCATCAGATAATAGAATCCATTTCCTGCAACTCGTCTTGCGCTGTCCAGATCGATTCCATCAAAAGCTTCCATAATTTCTGTATGATACGGAACTTCAAAATCTGGAACAACCGGCTCACCATATTTTTCTACCTCTACATTTTCACTGTCGTCTTTTCCGATAGGAACAGATGGATCGATGATATTCGGAATAACCATCATATCTTTCAGAAGTTCTTCCTCTACTTCTTTTTCTCTTGCAGAAAGTTCATCGATACGTGCACCAGAAGCAGCCACCTGTTTCTTTACTTCTTCTGCCTCTTCGCGCTTACCCTGTCCCATCAGAGCACCAATCTGTTTGGAAATTTTATTTCTCTCTGCTCTGAGAGCCTCTACTTCTCCTTTGATGGCTCTGTTCTCTTTGTCCAGTTCCAGAACCTTATCTACTAATTCCAGCTTACTGTCCTGGAATTTATTCCTGATATTCTGTTTTACTACCTCTGGGTTCTCTCTGACAAATTTAATGTCTAACATGATAATTCCTCCTCAAAAATATTCTTTTATTTTAAATTTTCTTCATCGCTTTCGTCCAGTTCTCCAAAGCCAAAATTTACAGCTTTTCTTAAGGCTTCTACTTCTTCCTGGCTAAGCATTACATAAGACTCTCCCTTTACGATTTCTTTCAGATAAAGGAAACAGTTATCACGACTGTGGACTGCATTCAGAATCAGTCCTGTATTTTCCTTGTCCAAAAGTGCCAGGGCAAAACTCAGTTTTCCACCAACATCATCAAAAGCATCGTATTTTTCCACACCATATTTGCTGAAGATCAGACGGAAATTTTTGATGATCGAATTGATAGACTGCTCATGATTCTCCTTTGCCTCATAAAGGCGGTCGATCTGTGCAAATTTCCTGACAAAAGTTTTTTCCAGCGACTGGGCATCGCTTCCCTTCATAAACATCTTATACTTTCGCTCCAGACGTTTCAGTCTCATACTGTAGCTGATCATACAGCCAATGAGAATGATAACGATCAAAAGCAATAAAATGATAATGATTCCGGGATCAATACCTATATTATCAAAAATAACACTCATGGCATACCCCTTTTATCCAATAGATTCAAACAGATCAATGATACGTTCCAGATCCTCTCTGGAATAATATTCAATTTCTATTTTACCTTTATTATTCTTCTTTCTGTGGATAAATACTCGTGTTCCTGTAATCCCTTTCATTTTTTCTTCCAAACTCTCATAAATTGCATCTTCTGCAGGGTTTGAAACTTTTTCTTTTTTATTTGAAGGTTTCAAAATCTTTCGTACAAGATCTTCTGTCTCTCGAACACTTAATTTATTATCAAAAACTTTCAAAGCTACCATTTCCTGGGTCTCTGCATCTGAAATACTTAAAATTGCCCGCGCATGTCCTGCTGAGATCATTTCATCAACAACCATCTCCTGTACCTTTGGAGCCAGTTTCAAAAGACGCATGGAATTAGTCACTGCTGTTCTGCTTTTTGAAACACGTTCTGCAATTTCATCCTGTTTCAAATGAAACTCTTCAATCAATCTTTTGTAAGCCAGAGCTTCTTCTATTGGATTCAGATCTTCCCGCTGAATATTCTCGATCAGAGATATTTCCACTACTTCCTGAGCCGAAAACTCCTTGATGACAACCGGTATCTCTTTAAGTCCTGCCATCTTAGCTGCTCTCCAGCGTCTCTCTCCTGCTATGATCTCATAATATCCTTTTTTATCAGATACAAGAAGCGGATGAAGAACTCCATATTGTTTGATAGATTCTGATAACTCCAGTAATGCATCCTCATCAAATTTCTTTCGGGGCTGCTGACGGTCAGGCTCTACACTTGATATTTTTACCATCATCGGTCCGCCTGATATCTTTTCCTGCTCTGAATCTTCTTTTTTCTTCTGGTGAACTGTAGTTTTTTCCTTTACTTCCTTTGTCCCGGACTTTGCTGTGACAGTTTTATCTGGAAAAAGAGCATCCAGTCCTCTGCCAAGCCCAGTTTTCTTTGCTGCCATTATTCACCCTCCCTGTTGATTACTTCTTCTGCTAAAAGGCGATAACTTTCTGCTCCTGCAGAACGCGGATCATATATGGTGATCGGCTGTCCATAGCTGGGAGCCTCTGCCAATCTTACATTTCTAGGAATAATTGTCTTATAAATATTCTGCTGAAGGTTATCTTTTACATTTTCTACAACCTGCAAAGACAGATTTGTTCTGGCATCGTACATAGTAAATACAACACCTTCCATAACCAGGCGTTTATTCAGACGCTCCTTTACCAAGTCAATGGTATGTATCAGCTGTGAAAGGCCTTCCAATGCATAATATTCACACTGAATCGGAACCAGTACAGAAGTTGCTGCTGTAAGAGCATTGATCGTCAACATATTTAAAGATGGCGGACAATCCATGATAATATAATCATATTTTCTGCGGATTTTTTCCGTAATCCTCTTCAAAATATATTCCTTATCATCTACACCAATCAATTCTATTTCCGCTCCGGACAGATTAATATTAGACGGAATTAAATCAACATTTTCTACAACATCTTTTATAATCGTATCTTTTGGCTGGGATTGTCCTAACAAAAGCTCGTACAAAGTATTTTCCACATTATTTTTATCAACGCCTAATCCACTGGTAGTATTTCCCTGCGGGTCAATATCAATTGCCAGTACTTTTTTTCCTTTTTCTGCAAGACAGGCTGATAAATTAATGGCTGTAGTAGATTTACCAACTCCACCTTTCTGGTTTGCTACTGCTATTATTCTTCCCAATTTTTTACCTCCTTCTGAGGGTTTAATATCAGAGTTGATTTTATTATATCACTTTTAAATATATTGTTCCACATAATGTTTCACGTGAAACATTAAATTTTAGGGAATTAACTGTCTCTTATACACATCTGACGCTGCCGACGAC
>URWL01000330.1 GCA_900551465.1 uncultured Blautia sp.
ATCAGGTACTCCTTTCTTAAAGCAATGATCTGTTCATAGAATCTTCTATGTAAACTATACTATTATAGCATGTATAAATTCATAAGGCCAATGCTTAATATTTTATTTTCTGTTCTGATATGGTATACTGATAAATACAGCAGTTGTATTAAAGCGACTGACTCAGAAAGGAAAATTTTATGGCATTTATCAGTGTTTTTAATGTGCTTGGACCGGAAATGATCGGTCCTTCCAGTTCTCATACAGCCGGAGCCTGCTCCATAGCGCTTCTGGCCCAGCAGATGGCTGACAGCCCCATTACAGACGTAGAATTTACATTATATAATTCTTTTGCCCAGACTTATAAGGGACACGGGACGGATCTTGCCCTTCTCGGCGGGGTCATGGGTTTTTCTACCGATGACAGACGGATCCCAAATGCCTTTTCTATTGCAAAGGAACGCGGCATTTCCTACAAATATATCGAGGCCGATCCGGATCCGGATATTCATCCTAATACAGTTGATATCCATATCACCTGTTCCGGCGGACGTTCTTACACTGTACGGGGTGAATCTCTTGGCGGAGGCAAAATGAGGATCAGCAGGATCAACCACATTGATGTGGATTTTTCCGGCGAATACAGCACGCTGATCATCGTCCATTATGACCGTCCGGGTGTTCTTGCCCATATTACAGGCTGTCTCAGTGAAAAAAATGTCAACATCGCTTTTATGAAGCTTTTCCGGGAAACAAAGGGAGATATCGCTTATAGCATCATAGAATTTGACGGTACCCTGCCGGAGGATGCAAAATCACAGATTCTCCGGAATCCTAATGTTCAGGATGTAATCTTTATACCAATTCAAAGGAGAAGTTAACACATGGATTTTAAGAATGCACAGGAGCTCCTTGAGCTTTGTAAAAAAGAAAACTGCACCATCTCATCCATTATGAAAAAAAGAGAATGTGTCCTTTCAGAAACTACAGAAGAGGCCATTACAGCCCAGATGGGTCATTCCCTGAAGATCATGCGGGAATCCGTAGCCGCTCCTATTAATTCTCCAAAAAAATCCATTGGAGGACTGATCGGAGGAGAGGCGCAGCAGCTCGACCGTCATCGTCTGAACGGAAATTCCATCTGCGGTCCTGTTCTTTCAAAAGCCATTGCCTACTCCATGGCTGTTCTGGAAACCAATACTACTATGGGACTGATCGTCGCAGCGCCTACAGCAGGTTCTTCCGGTGTCCTGCCGGGTCTTTTGCTGGCCCTTCAGGAGGAATATCATTTAAGCGACTCTGCAGTTATCGATGCACTTTTTAATGCCGGAGCTGTCGGCTACCTTGCCATGCGCAACGCTACGGTAGCAGGCGCTGTAGGCGGCTGTCAGGCAGAGGTTGGTGTTGCTTCTGCCATGGCTGCATCTGCTGCTGTTGAACTTATGGGCGGAACTCCGGAGCAGTGTCTCCATGCAGCTGTTTCCGTTCTGATGAATTTCCTCGGACTGGTATGCGACCCTATCGGAGGACTGGTGGAGTGTCCCTGTCAGGGACGAAATGCCGCCGGAGTGGCAGTTGCGCTGACCGGAGCCGAACTGGCATTAAGCGGTGTAAAACAGCTGATTCCTTTTGATGAGATGCTCCTTACCATGTATCAGGTAGGAAAGCAGATCCCGCCGGGACTTCGGGAAACTGCACTTGGCGGCTGTGCGGCTACGCCGACCGGAAAGAAATTAGGGTGCAGCATCTGCCATAAATAAAAGGGGAGACATTATGATAAAAACTGTTATCTTTGATATTGATAATACACTTTATGATTACGATAAAAGCCACATTCCGGGAATGAAAGCACTGACAGATTACTGCAGATCAGAATTTCATCTGGATGAAGAAGAAGTTCTTGCCTGCTACGATCAGGCCATGGAGATCACCAACCGGCGGATCGGAACCGACACTGCCGCCATCCACAGCCGGATGCTGCGCTTTCAGTGCATGACAGAGCTTCTGAAGCAGCCATATTTTCCTCATGTAGAAAATATGTATCATGCCTACTGGGATACACTGATCGACCATGCACAGCCCTCTCCCGGAATCCGGGCTTTGATGGAAGAACTGAAAAACCGTCATATCCGTATCGGAATCGGAACGGATATGACGGCCTCTATTCAGTATAAAAAACTCCTGAAGCTGGAGCTTGCCCCTTATATTGATTTTATCGTTACCAGCCAGGAGGCCGGTGTGGAAAAACCTCATCCTCATTTTTTTGACCTCTGTCTGGAAAAAGCAGGATGTCTTCCGGAAGAATGTGCTTTTGTGGGCGATAACCAGAAAAAAGATGTAAAAGGCGCCCTGGATCACGGAATGACGGGCATCTGGTACAGCCAGGAAAAAGAACCGGAAGGAACGTTTGATTTTCCTGTGATCGCTTCCTATACAGATCTGGAAGGATTTCTTGGTCTGCTTAAACAGGCTGTACGCCGTTAAACACCTTGATATGGTGAAGAACGTTTTCGTAGGTTCCCTGTACCATAGCCTCATTAAGTGAAAAATAATTGTGTTTTTCCGGTGTCTGCAGATACTCTTCTGCTCTTTTGACCAAACGATTGAAGCTTGCTGTGGCAATATTTACCTTGATGATACCAAGGGAGATGGCCTTCTGAAAATCCTCATCTGTAATTCCGCTTCCGCCGTGAAGCACCAGAGGAAGATTTGTATTTCTGCTTATTTTTTCCAGAACATCAAATGCAAGCACGGGAGCTGTAGGATAGTTTCCATGGGCATTTCCGATTGCTACAGCAAGTGCATCGATTCCTGTTTTTTCGCAGAATGTTTTTGCGTCCTCAGGGTCGGTGCAGCGTATTCCATGATCCGTGCTTCCGTCCTCGCTTCCGCCAACCAGACCCAGTTCTGCCTCCACAGTCGCCCCATACTCTGCGGCAATTTCAACCACCTCTCTGGTCCTTTTGATATTTTCTTCAAACGGAAAAGAGGAGCTGTCATACAT
>URWL01000331.1 GCA_900551465.1 uncultured Blautia sp.
TTTTCCATATAGTCTGGAAACAGTTTACAGAATGATCAGAAGAATTGGTGAAGGCTGATTAAAAAAGAAAAACATAAGAAAAGGGAAATCGTACAGAAACTGTATGGAGAGGTTTTGGGGTGGAGGAAGCATTATGAAATATGGAAAAATAAAAATTGAAAATGGAAATCTGGTGTTCACCAGACATATGATGACAAACCACCTGCCATGCAGAGATATTTTATGGGTTTATAAAAGACAGGAGGGTGTGGACGGCGGTGGTCAGAAGCAGATCAGCGCCAGTTATCTGGTAGTTGTTACAAGACGAAGAAAACGATACAAATTTGATATGACAGACAGAGAAATCCAGGATTGCATTCAGCTTTTGAAAGCGTTGAATCCGAATATTATCATTGGTTTTCCAAAAGGTGGAAAAATCCACCTTCAAAGTCTGCCAAATACCAGAGATCTGGGAGCGTTAGTCACAGAGGACGGAAGGCATATACTGCCGAAACGCCTTCTTCGCAGCGGAAGTCTTTATCATGCTTCCCTGGCTGATCAGGATGTTCTGACGGAAGAATACCATCTGACGGAAGTGATTGATCTTCGGACAAGATATGAGATTCTGGAAAAACCGGATATTGTCATAGAAGGAGTGAAATATCATGAGATTCCCATTATAGATGAGGAAACAGCAGGAATTTCCCAGGCTGGAAATCTTATGGATATGACAAGTAAATTTGACAGGATTCCAGATGACTTTTTACATAAGCAGTATCAGAACCTTGTTCGGGATCAGTATTCAGTGAGACAGTATGCACGTTTTATGGATGTGATCTTGAATCACGAGGAAGGGGCGATACTGTGGCACTGCAGTGCCGGGAAGGACCGGGCAGGAGTAGGAACAGCTTTGCTTCTTTGTGCATTGGGGGTGCCAAGAAAGACTATACAGGAAGATTTCATGAAAACAAATCTGTACCTGGAAGAAGAGATGCAGCATATGATCCGTTATCTGGAGACAAAGACTATTGTAGACAGCCGGATCATGGATAAAGTACGGATTTTGTTTAAAGTAAAGGGTGAATATCTGGATACAGTCTTCAAAACGATAGAACAGGATTATGGTTCTGTAGAGAATTTTATGAAGAAAGCGCTCTATCTGAATCCAAAGTCCATAGAGACATTAAAAAATAAATATCTTGTATGAATTGTAAAAAAATTCATTGACAAATGGGTGATTATTGCTATAATGATATTCATGCAGAGTTTTTATAAGTTAAAAATTTACAAGATTAAAGTGGTGAAAGCAGGTGTGATATGCAAAAGAGAATTTTGTCCCTGTTAGTAGATAATACCGCAGGTGTACTAAGCCGTATTTCCGGGCTGTTCAGTCGAAGAGGGTATAATATTGACAGTCTTTCAGTTGGTGTTACTGCAGATGAACGTTATTCCAGGATGACCGTTGTATGCAGCGGAGATGAACTGATCCTGGAACAGATCACAAAACAGCTTGCCAAGCTGGTAGATGTAAGAGATATCAAGGTTCTGGAACCGGATAACAGTGTAAGCCGTGAACTGGTTTTGGTAAAAGTGGCAGCAAAGCCGGAGCAGCGAGAGGCAATCATTTCTATCGCAAATATTTTCCGTGCAAATGTTATTGATGTGGCAAAGGAGTCTCTTGTGATTGAGCTGACAGGAAGCAAAAGCAAGCTTGGAGCATTTGTAAAGCTTCTGGAGGATTATGAAATCCTTGAACTTGCAAGAACAGGTATCACAGGTCTTTCCAGAGGTGCATCAGATATAACTTTCCTTTAATCAGTACAGATTGCTGAGGGAAACACCCCTTGACGATATATTATGAAAAAATTTATAAAAAGCTTAGGAGGAAAAGAAAATGGCAAACAGGATTTTTTATCAGGAAGACTGTAATTTAAGTTTACTGGATGGTAAAACCATCGCCATTATCGGTTATGGCAGCCAGGGACATGCTCATGCCCTGAATTTGAAAGAATCAGGATGTCATGTGATCATTGGTCTGTATGAGGGTAGCAGATCCTGGAAAAAAGCAGAAGACCAGGGATTTGAGGTATATACAGCAGCTGAAGCGGCAAAAAAAGCAGATATTATCATGATTCTTATCAATGATGAGAAGCAGGCAGCTCTTTACAAAAATGATATCGAGCCGAATTTGGAAGAAGGAAACATGCTGATGTTTGCTCATGGTTTCAATATTCATTTTGGATGCATTGTTCCGCCAAAGAATGTAGATGTAACTATGATCGCTCCAAAAGGTCCTGGACATACTGTTAGAAGTGAGTATCAGGCAGGCAAAGGAGTTCCGTGTCTGGTAGCTGTTCAGCAGGATGCTACAGGCAAGGCTCTTGATATGGCATTGGCATATGCTCTGGGAATTGGCGGAGCAAGAGCAGGGGTTCTTGAAACAACCTTCCGTACAGAGACAGAAACAGACCTTTTTGGAGAACAGGCAGTTCTTTGCGGTGGTGTGTGTGCTCTTATGCAGGCAGGCTTTGAGACTCTTTGCGAGGCAGGATACGATCCGAGAAATGCATATTTTGAGTGTATTCATGAGATGAAGCTGATCGTAGATCTGATTTACCAGTCTGGTTTTGCTGGAATGAGATATTCTATTTCCAATACTGCTGAATATGGCGATTATATTACAGGACCGAAGATTATTACAGAAGATACAAAGAAAGCAATGAAAAAAATTCTTTCCGACATTCAGGATGGAACTTTTGCAAAAGATTTCCTTCTGGATATGTCTTCGGCAGGCGGACAGGTTCACTTTAAAGCAATGAGAAAGCTTGCTGCTGAACACGAGTCTGAGAAAGTGGGAGAAGAGATCCGTAAGCTGTACAGCTGGAATGGAGAAGACAAACTGATCAACAACTAAAAAATAAAACCCTCTGTCATTTGAACTGCTTCCCGTCAAGTAGACAATCAAAAAAATATAAAGTTTTTTCTGCC
Source organism: uncultured Blautia sp. (assembly GCA_900551465.1). Taxonomy (GTDB): domain Bacteria; phylum Bacillota; class Clostridia; order Lachnospirales; family Lachnospiraceae; genus Blautia_A. Next base: position 2,968 of record URWL01000331.1, read on the forward strand.
AG
>URWL01000332.1 GCA_900551465.1 uncultured Blautia sp.
GCTATCATAATCTGCGCCAAAATACCGACAGCACTGATCATGATCACTATAAAAAGAAGCTTCCATGCAGCCTGTGGTTTATGGATGCGGTCAAGAGAAATCCCTGTTTCCACCGGATCTCCCATATCTTTCACAGCTTCTTTTTCTGCTTGTTCAAAATTCATCCCCAACTGAATATTTTCCTCAATCTGATCTTCCATATGATCCTGCAGCTCCTGTCGTATATAAGGCCGTGCCTTTTTACAACGGATCTGCTCCAGCAATATTTTCAGATACTCTTCCATAAGCTACACCTCCAATGCAAGAACATTTGATACTGCTTCCGAATACTCTCTCCATTCTTCTGTTTTCTTGTCCAGAAGGCCTCTTCCCTGCCTGGTCAGACTATAATACTTTCTGATTTTTCCGCCAGCCTCCTGCTCATATACAACTAACGCTCCCTTATCCTCAAGGCTATGGAGAAGCGGATATAAACTTCCTGCTTTCAATTCAAAAACGTTCTGAGATTTTTGACGTAAGGTATCAATCATCTCATAACCGTACATATCCTTTTCTGATAATAATTTCAAAATAAGCAGGGTCATACTTCCGGAAACTAAAGCTTTCTCAATTGCCATATCATTCACTCTCCTTATATAGGTAATCTATATATATTGGTTACCTTTATAATAAATCAGAATTTATCCTTTGTCAATAGAATTCAGCTTCTTACAGAAATAAGTATCTCGGTCAGAAAAACTATAGGATTTTGCTTTTCAAACCTCTTTTGCTTTTCCTATGTTTCTGCCTGAAACAATAAATTTTCAACTATTTTCTCCAAATATGGAAAAAGCCAGGAAAACCTGTAAAACAGGCATTTCCCGGCTCAAGTATATTATTTATATTAGAAAACAAATATAAGCTTTTTCATTTAAAAAATTTTTTTATATGAAAAACAGCAGCAATCTTTGCGATTGTTTTCTGCGGAACCTCAAATACAAAACAAATGCCAAGAACAATAGCTATTGCCGTTCCAAAAGTCTGCCTTCCATATCTGGAAGCCTCCATAAGGTCTCCGGTTATCACAGAATAAACAGTCCAGTAAATACCAACTCCCGGAACCAGAGGGAACAATCCTGACAGCATAAAAAGCGTTGCCGGACACTTAAGCCCCACACCACAGATCCTGGAAAGCAGTACAACCACTGCCGACGCTACAATTGTTCCGGTGAAATAAGACATTCCAAAAGGATGCATGAGGATCCAACAGGTAATCCACCCCAATCCTCCGATCAATCCGCAGCAGGGATAGTACTTCCTCGGTACCAAAAACATAACAGAAAATGCAATAGTTCCAAAAAAAGATGCAATAAACTGAAGGATTATATTGATGATCATAAGACAAATCCTCCCACAAGTCTGGACAACAACAGATAAAAAAGCCCCACTCCCATAGCAATGCCGCCAGTTACCAGCAAGGTATCAATCAGACGCACTGCTCCCGCAATATAATCGCCATCTGTCAGATCTCGGATAGACGTCATAAATGAAACTCCCGGGAGCATCGGCATGATCGCACCAATGGTAATCGCTTTGTAATCATCCCCCAAGCCCAGACAGTAAAACATTAATGCACACCCCGTAGCAAGAAATGCACCTAAAAGGTTTTTGATCAGCTTCGAGGTCTGCTGCTTCCGCCTTTCCAAAAGCTCCTGAAAAACCGCCAGAATACATCCGGACAAAAAAGCAGCAAAACAATCCAGCAGACTGCCTCCCAGAATGTAGCAGAAGCATCCCGCTCCTATTCCGGAAGCCAGAATGAGGGTTTTGCTTTTTTTTCCCGGCATCGTCTCAATAAACTGAAGACGCTCTTCCGCCTCTTCCAGAGAAAGCCCCTGTTCAATATCTCTTGAGAGACGATTCACTGCATCCACTTTGCTGAGCTGTGTTGCATGAAGCGGTATATGCTTTACGTTTGCATACATCTGTCCCAACTGATCCTCTCCGGTCAAAAAAATCCCACTGCTGAGTACAAATGCACTTTGGGCATTCACACCATAGTGAATCGAAATTCTTTGAATCGTCTCTTCCACCCGAAAAATCTCTGCCCCGCTTTGGAGCAGGATTCTTCCGGCGCCCATGGCCACATCCAGCACACGTTTATCGTAATTTTCCATCCCCGCACCGTCTCCTGTAAACTGTTTCAAAACAAAACGGTTAAGTCCGCTTTGTGTTTCCTGAATCTCTCAATCCTTGAAGTTTTCCCACACTCTGTTTTCCACATACCTTTGTCTGCCGCCTCACAAAGCGTTTACTGTCAGCCTGGAAAATTAATACAGAATGTATTACTTTTCTGATGAAAGAAAGGAATTGCCGCAGATTTTCTACGACAATTCCTATTATATATAACACCTAATTAATAAACAAGATATCCGTCAATTATTTCTTTGCATGAAGCATCTGACGTTTTTCTTTTGTTCTGGCAAGCCAGATCAGGTTAGCGATCAAACCGACAACTGCAACTACTGTCAAAATAACAAAGAATACTTTATATCCTTTTTCTCCTGCCCATGTCTGAAGACAGTAACCGGCTACCAATGGAGCGATTGCCTCAGCACTGTATCCAAGCGGTGTGAGAATAGCAGTTGCTGTACCTGTCAGTTCTACCGGATATTCGGCTTCTTCCATAATTGCAAAATGCATGGACTGACAAGCATACATAGAAGCATATACACCTGCAAGAGATATAATAACGATCCAGATCAGAGACATCTTACCAGGTGTACAAATGATACCGATCATACTCACGATCATAACACAGAAGGAAATCGCACATACTTTGGATGCTCCAATTTTATCTGCTGCAAAACCGGATATAAAACATCCGACCGGGCGAACAAACTGTGAAAAATATCCTGCTGCCGCACCAATAATCGCTGTTGCACCGAAAACTTCTGTTGCGTATGGTGTAATATAGAAATAACT
>URWL01000333.1 GCA_900551465.1 uncultured Blautia sp.
GGGAAAATGTTATCATGATGTCTTTATGGGCCGGTTTTGTTATGCTCTGTATCCATAGATTCACAGTTCTCTGGGCGCTGCTTCATGGATTTTTGTGGAACAGCATAGGAGCTTTTTGTGAATTTTTTACTGCATCCTTGATGAATCTGTATATGGATGAAAAAATGATTTTCTCTCCTTTTTGTTATCATATGGGGCAGGTAGTGTCTAATCTTTTGCTGCTTTTTATTATACTGGAAATAAGAAGAATCATTGGGAGAGGGCAGAGAAATCCTGACAGAGAAACAGGGAGTGTCATAGTTGTCCTTTGTACCTTCATTCTTATGATATCTTATAGTGTTTATCATATTGCAATGGGTTCTCTGCGTCGGTCAGACAGATATATATGTATTCTGATAAATGCCCTCTTGTTATTTATTGCTTTTGGGATTGTAAGATTTTACAGCAAATTAAGCGAACATTCCGAGCTGGAGCGAAAGAAAGAGCTTTATAAAAAGCAGGCTGAAATCTATCAGAATCAGGCAAAAGAATATGAAAGCACTATGGCGGAGTTTCAAAAAATACGCCATGACAGAAAGAATCATATGATTTATCTGGAGAGACTTATAGAAGCAGGAACCCCCCGGGAAGCTGAGGCTTATATTCGGAAACTTCGGGGAGTGTCTGGCAGAGCAGAGAACACACTGGAAATAGAAGAGAAGGACCAGGAGCAGATAAAAAGGAGCGGAGAATGGAAATAGCGGCGTCAGTTGTCAGTACAATTTTTAAGTATTACTGCATCAGAACCTATATGGACACTGCCCTTAAAAGAAAACAGAATGTTCCTGCCATTAGGAGGGGGCTTGTTTTTTTTACTGCTTTTTTTCTTCCTCCTGCTCTTCCAAACCTGGGTATAATAGGAAACTTTCTTTTGCTGTTGTCTTTGAACTTGCTTTATGTATGGTGTAATTATAATGGAAAGAAGTGGAAACTTTTATTTCATACCATGCTTCTTCAGATAATATTTTGTCTGTGCGAGTATCCGGTTTTGATGGTCTCTGCCTGGATGCTTACAGAAGAACAGAGGCAGGAAGAGTATGTGATACGGATATTAATGCTGATGTCCTGGGTTGCTGCAGCCATAATGATTACTGTGATAGTAAGGATTTTTCCTTTTTCCCAGAGAAAAGATATGGAGAAGCGGGACTGGATGCTGGTATTGTCTCTGGTATGCTCCAGCGTTATGCTTCTGTTTTTTCTAAATATACTGATCAACTATAAATATGGGTTTTGGGTTCCGTATTTTGATATGGTGGCAATGATGCTTATGATGATCCTTCCTGTTATTGCCTTAAAAAGCTATGATTTTCTCGGCCGTCACGCTGCTTTGAAAACAAAGGTGCTTCTGTACGAAAAAGAAATGGAAGTATGCCGCCAGCATACGCTGGATAGAGAATATATGCTGAGGGAATTTCAGGGGCTTGGCAAAAGCATGGAAGAATCTCTGGACAGGATAGAGATTTTTGTATCAGAAAACAGGCTGGAGGAAGCTGTCTCTTATATCAGGAGACTTCTTTCTGAGACAGGAAGAAGCTCTTATGGACTGGTCAGCAGTGGAAATATGATGATTGACGGACTTGTAAATTACAAGGCTTCTTATATCAGAGCCCTTCATATTGACTTTTCGGCTGAGATCCGTATTCCGGAAGACATTGAAATTCAGGAAGAAAATCTCTGTATTATTCTTGGGAATCTTCTGGACAATGCAGTGGAGGGAACAGAAAAGGTGACAGAATCTCAGCGCAGGATATGTATGGAGATCATGTATAAGCGCGGCAGTCTCCTGATCCTGATAGAGAATACATGCAGAGAGGAAGAACTGCGGTTTTGGGGAGATTCCTTTCTTACAACAAAAAAAGGAGGAAACCATGGGATTGGCCTGTCTTCGGTGGAACAGGCGGCAGAGGAATTACATGGAAGTCTGGAGGTTCACGCAGAAAAAGGGATTTTCTGCGCATCTGTGATCCTTCCAGTGGAAAAGTAAGGTATTTTATCTGCCACCTGTGGATAATAAGAGAAACATGATAAGCATTGCAGTATGCGATGACGACCTTTCTTTTGGATTAAGCCTGGAAGAGCGTATTGTGTCTTATGGAAAAGAAAAAAACATAGAGCTGGAAACAGAAGTTTTTTCTGACGGGGAGAGTTTTATCCGGGAAGTGGAAAATGGCGGGCAGTATGATATTGTATATATGGACATTGAAATGGAAAAAAAGGACGGAATCAGTGCCGTACGGGAACTGAAAAAATTTCTTCCTGATATTTTGGTGATATATACCACTTCCTATGAAACGTACTTTCGGGAAATGTTCGAAACAGAACCCTTCCGTTATTTGAAAAAACCAGTGGAAGAAATATCTTTTCGGGAGTATTTATGTCAGGCGATAGAACGGATCGGACAAAAACTTATCTACTTTTCTTATACAAGCAGACATTGTACGTGCCGGATTCCTCTTCGGGATATTCTGTATTTTGAAAGCCGAAGAAGACAGATTTGTCTTCATACCTTTAAAGGGGAAGAGATATTTTACAAAAAGCTAGACAGTATAGAAAAAGACCTGGAAGAAGCAGCAGTGCCTTTTGTCAGGATTCATCAGTCGTATTTGGTGAATCTGTATCATATATCCAGATATTATTCTGACAGAATAGAACTGGAAGGTGGAGAAGTTCTTCCTGTCAGCGAAGCTAGGCAAAGAGTGGTAAAACAAAGATATCATGCATTTCTTCGGCAACTTTAAAAGGAGAAGGAGAATGAAAAAGTGGAGTATATGCAGTATGACAGGGATTCTTCTGGGAATCGGTCTGTTTTTTCAGAGTGTATCAGCAGAAGAATCTTTGGGACAGTTTATAAGTTATGAAATTGAAGACTATGGAGAATATGAGGATTCACAGACAGAT